>DASPXV010000198.1:0-63925 GCA_035637115.1 Vicinamibacterales bacterium | reverse complement strand
CGCGTCCTGATCGCGCTTCCGCGTCCGCCGCCACTCTCGGGCGGCGCTTCACGGCCATCGCCGGTGGTACTCGCGAGCTTCTCCGGAACGCCCGTTCCGTCCGTGCCTACCGTGAACGTCTCCGTCTTGCTGCTGTTGTCGCTCTCGACGCGCGTCGTTACCGAAAAGCGAACCGTCTTTCCATCATCGGAGATCTGCGGATTGGTAATCGTGAGGACGCGGTAGAAATCCTCGATGGCCAGCGGGCGCTTCTGCGTTTGCCCACGCAGAGGAATCACCGCGGCGAGTGTCGTCACGATAACGGCGAATAGAAGCAGGCGGCTGCGGCGCATCAACATCAAGGGGCCTCCGTGGATGGTGGTGAGGGATATTGCCATAGAATCAGGGCACTCATGCGAAGGCCTGTCGTCGCGCTGCTTCTTTCCATCCTTCTATCGGGCGCCCCGTTTGCCCAGTCGCGTTCATCGGTTCCTGCGCCGGAGTCCGTGTTCGGCTTCACCGCCGGCGCCGATTACAAACTGGCGACGTACGACCAGTCCATCGACTATTTCAAGAAGCTTGCGGCGTCGAACCGCCACATCAAGCTCGTCGAAGCGGGCAAGACGTCGCAGGGCAGGACGATGTACTTCGCGCTGATCTCGACGCCCGAGAACCTCGCGAAGCTGGATCGCTATCGCGAGATCTGGCAGCGTCTCGCGCATCCTGCAGGGCTCAGCGAGGCGGAAGCGCAGCGCCTCTCGGCCGAAGGCAAGGCGCTCGTCCACATCGACGGCGGCCTTCATGCAACGGAAGTGGCAGGCGCGCAGCACACGCCGCTCCTCGCCTACGACTTGTTGAGCAAGGCGAACGAGCCGGCGACGAAGGCAATGCTCGAGAACGTCGTGCTGATGTTGTGGCCGACGATCAATCCCGACGGCCAGCAGATGGTCGCTGAGTGGTACATGAAGAACGTCGGCACGCCGTACGAGCTCTCAGGCCTGCCGCGTCTCTACCAGGAGTACGTCGGGCACGATAACAATCGCGACGCCTACATGCTCAACATGATCGAATCGCGCGTGATCGAGTACGCCTGGCGCCAGTGGGAGCCGCAGATCGTGTACGTGCACCACCAGGTCGGTCCCTTTCCGACACGCATCTGGCTGCCGCCGTTCTCCGAGCCTGTTGGCCTCGAGGCGCCAGCCGTGATTGCGCGCGAAGTGAACATGCTCGGGATGGCGATGGCGAAGGCGCTGGACGAGAAGGGACAGCGCGGCGCGACGCACATGGGGACGTCGTTCGACGCGTGGTATCCCGGATACATCGACTACGCGCCGATCTTCAAGAACATTGCCGCCTACTGGACCGAGACGGCGCTGTTCTCGTATGCGACACCGCACGAGTACACCATCAACGATTTCCCGCAGAACATGCGCGACCTGCGGCCGCAGAGTCTGTACTCGAGTCCGTGGAAGCCCGGATGGTGGCGCCTGCGCGACGCCGTGGACTACATGGAGACCGCATCGCTCGCGACGATCGAGTACGCAGCGAAATACAAGGATTCACTGCTCATGAACCGCTACCGCGCCGGACGCGAGCAGATCGCGTTCGGCGCCACGAACGCGCCTTACGCGTATCTGGTTCCGCAAGGGCAGCGCGATCCTGAGGCAGCGGTGGAATTGCTGCGGCGTCTCGCGTTTGGCGGCGTCAGGGTTTCGCAGCTCACCGATGCGGTATCGATCGAGGGGACGGCATATCCCACGGGCACGTGGATCGTCCCCACGGATCAGGAGTTCGCCGCGATGGCGCGCGAAGTGCTCGACGTCCAGCGCTATCCGGATCTGCGCCAGTATCCGGGCGGCCCGCCCGAGCGTCCGTATGACGCAGCCGGCTGGACACTCCCGCTACAGATGGGCGTCGACGTTGTCGCGCTCGCGAATCCACTCGATGCCTCAGCACGGGCGAAGATGAAGCTCCTCGGCCCGGCGCAGGAGTTCAAGATCAAACCGACGCCGTACAGCGCGGCAACGGAAGACGCGGCGCCGTTCGACAGCGTGCCGGGTGCGGGATTCGATATTTCACCGGCGGCGGCGGCGATCGTTCCGCCGGCAGGGCGGATCACGGGCAGCGGTCCCGTGCTTGCTGTGGATGCGGCGCAGAACAATTCGTATCGAGCCATCAACCGCGCCTGGAAGAGCGGCGCGACCGTGCAGTTTGCCAACGGCAACTACCTCGTGTCCGGCCTCTCGGATGCGCAGCAATCCGAACTCGTCACGTCGCTCGCGCTCGTCGCCGAGCGGGGCAATGCGATCGGCGCTGCTGTGAAGAGACCACGCATCGGCCTCTTCCAGCCGTGGACCGCCAGCATGGACGAAGGCTGGACGCGCTGGGTCCTGGAGCAGTACGGATTCGAGTACATAACGCTTCATCCCGCCGACTTGAAGACACCGCTTGCGGGAAAAGTCGACGTCGTGATCCTGGCAGACGATGCGCGGCTGCCGATTGAAGGCGCGGCGGCAGGGCGTAGCCCTTCGACAGGCGCAGGGCAGGCGGGGCGCGTCGGCGGCGCCGTGCGCCCTGAGTATGCCGATCGGCTGTCAGCCGCGGACCTCGCCAGCTTCGAACAGTTTGTCCGGCAGGGCGGAACACTGCTGTGCCTGAACACAGCGTCGACGTTCGCGATCCAGCAATTCAAGTTGCCGGTGAAGAATGTCGTCGCGGGTCTGCGGCCCGAGGAATTCTTCCTGCACGGCACAATCGTCCAGATCTCGCCGGATCCCGTGAGCCAGGTGATGGCCGGACTCCCGGAGAAGGCCGCTGTGTTCGCGGACAATAGCCCGGTGTTCGACACGCTGGATGGGTTCAAGGGGCGGGTGCTTGCGAAGTATTCCGACACGGCGTCGCCGCTGCTATCCGGCTATCTGATTGGCGAAAAGCTCATGGCGGGGAAGGCGGCCGCGATCGATATTCAGCTCGACGCGGGACACGTGATCCTGCTTGGCTTCCGTCCCGAGTGGCGCGGCCAGCCGTTCGGCACGTTCAAGGTCCTCTTCAACGCGGCCCTCGCAGCGTCGACATCAGCACGCACCGAGAGATGAGAGGCGGTCGCGCACGGCTCGCGCTCGCTTTCGCCCTCGGCATCCTGCTGACGGCGACGCGGCCCGTGCAGGCGTACTCGGTCCTGGCACACGAGTCGAACATCGATGCGTTGTGGGACGCGCAGATCCGTCCACTTCTTCTGGCGAAGTATCCGCGCACCTCTGCGAACGCGCTGCAGGGGGCCCGTGCGTTTGCGTACGGCGGATCAGTCGTGATGGACCTTGGCTACTACCCGTTCGGCAGTCATTTCTTCACGAACCTTGTGCACTACGTGAAGAGCGGCGATTTCGTGGAGACGCTGCTCCGCGACGGTTCGGATGTCAACGAGTACGCGTTCGCGCTCGGCGTGCTGAGCCACTACGCGTCCGACAACTCAGGCCATACGCTGGCCGTCAACAAAGCCATCCCGCTCATTTATCCGAAGCTGCGTCGCAAGTTCGGCGACTCGGTGCCGTATGAAAAGGCGCCGAGGGAGCACATCCTCGTCGAGTTCGCCTTCGACGTGCTGCTCGTCGCGAACGGCGCGTACAAGCTGCAGGCGTACCACGACTTCATTGGCTTCAGGGTCTCGAAGGATCTGCTCGAGCGCGCGTTCCTGAAGACGTACGGCATCGAGATGAAGAGTCTGTTCCTGGACGAGGATCTGGCGATCGGAACGTTCCGTCACGCGGTGGGAACAACCATCCCGAACGTGACGAAGACTGCCTGGGAGAAGAAGCAGGAGCAGATTCAGAAGCACACGCCAGGCGCGCTACGCGAGCAGTTCGTGCTGTCGCTGCCGAGAGCCGCCTACGAACGCGAGTACGGCACGAACTATCGCAGGCCGCGCGGCATCGCACGCGTGATGGGGTTTCTCTATCGCCTGCTGCCCAAGATCGGGCCGTTTCGTCCGCTGGCGTTCAAGGTGCCGACGCCGGAGGCGGAGCGTTTGTTCCTCGACAGCCTGACGCGGACCCGCGAGCGTTTCGGCGTGGAGCTGCGCGAACTGCGTCGAGGCTCGCTGCAGCTACCCAACATTAATCTCGACACGGGACAGCCCGAACGGCGCGGTGAGTATGCCCTCGCGGACCGGACGTTCCAGGAATGGCAACAACGGAAAGTAAAGGAGCGACGATGACGAAGAGCGTGATGCTCGTGACCGGATGCAGCAGTGGATTCGTCAAGCCATCTGCCCCTTCCTGCGGTGGCACCGTTCTAACACAATTCAGGCGGTTCAGTCGCGCGCGAAGTCGATGAAGCCCCGCCGCGGGTCCGTGCCGATCAGCCGCACGCGAAGGCGATCGCCGACATCCAGTCCCTCGGCTCCGCGTTCGAGCCGTCCTTCGACCGGCCTTGGCGCGATACGCACCCACGTGCCTTTCGGTCCGGCGCCCGTCACGATCGCGTCGAACGTCCGGCCGATCTGCGGGGTCAGCCACAGCGCGGCGGCCGCTTTCGCCGTAAGCCGCTCCACCTTGTTCGCCGCGTCTTCCTGCCGCGTACAGTGCTCGGCCAGTCGCGCGAGTTCCGGCAGCGCGTACGGCGCGGGCCGACGTTCGATCGCCGCCTTCAGCAGACGCTGCGTGATCAAATCCGGAAACCGCCGGTTCGGCGCGGTCGAATGCGTGTAGCTTTTCGTCGCCAGCGCGAAATGGAGGCTGGGTTGGTCGGCGCTTTCGGCGACGTACTCGCCGCGGCCCAGGAGCTTGATGATGGCGAGCGAGAGATCCTCGAACGTGTCCGGCTGCGCCGCGCGCTGTTGACGCAGGAACGCCTGCAGCGCGTGCGCATCCGGCGACCCTGGCAGCGACCCACCGTGCTGCGCCGCGAGATCCACGATGCGGGACCACCGTTCGGGCGATTTGACAACGCGCCGCATCGAGGCGAAGCCGCGTGCGCGCAGGAATCGCGCCGTGACCCCGTTCGCGGCGACCATGAAGTTTTCGATTACGGTCTTCGCGCGGTTCGGAACGTCGGCGCGGAGATCTTTGACGGCATCTCCCTCGACGACAGGGCGCAGCTCGGTGCGCGCGAATTCCAGTGCGCCCTCGGCCTCACGGCACGCGCGCAGGCGATCCGCAACGGCGTCCTGCATGCGCACCTGCGCCTCGAGGCCGGGCACACGCGCGAACGTGGCAGGCGCGGGTCCGGATCCTTCGAGCCATGCCGCGGTCCCGTTGTAGGTGAGCTTCGCCTTGTTGCGCACGATCGCGCGATAAATGTCGGACGCCGCGATCGCGCAGCCTGCATCGATCGTCATGTCCACGACCATTGCGAACCGGTCCACCTCAGGATTCAGCGAAGTGAGATCCGTCGACAGCTCGGGCGGCAGCATCGGAAAGATGACGGCAGGCGTATAGACGGACGTCGTGTTGAGCGCCGCGTGCGCGTCGATCGGCGTGTTTCTCGCTACGAGTGCGTCCACGTCAGCAATGGCGACCAGCACGCGCGTGTGCCCGTTCCCGCCGTCGATGCAGACTTCGAGCTGGTCGAGATCGCGCGAGTCGTCGTTGTCGATCGACGACCACGGCAGCTCCCGCAGGTCGCGGAGTCCATCGACCCGAGGCCGCACCAGGTGCGCGAGCTGCGATCGCGCAGACGAAGGGAGATCTGGTTCCAGACCGTGCGACACCATGGCGTCGCGCGCAATACGCTCGAGCTGAGGTTCTTTCATGTGCGTGCGAACTGCAACCTATCTGCCGGAATCAGCGCGGTGAGCTGACTGGCAGCGGCAGCCGCTGCCTCAGTTCCCGCAGCCATTGAAGGATGACGAATGCTCGATCTGTCCCGTCCGAGGAGCTGGCGATGAGCATGCGGCCGGATGGCGTCACCGCCACGACGCGACCGCTTGTGCCGTCGTGCAAGGTTTCCGGCGTGCCTGTCGCCGCTCTGTCTGGATCGAACGGGGCGCGCATGAACCGCGGTCCGGCGTCGTAGTAAATCCAGCGTGCGTCCGCGCTCCATCGCGGATGCGCCCCGCCGTTCGTCGAGATCGGGATTCTGCGGCCGTCGCGGAAATCGCGGACGACGACTTCCGTGCGACCGGATTCCGCCGATTCCACCGCGAGCCAGTGCGAATCAGGCGAGAACGCAGGAGACGCTTCGTCGAACGGGCCGGAAGCCAGCACCTGCAGCGAGCCGCCCGCTGCGGGGACGATGGCCACCGCGGTGTGGGCGGATGCGACGAGCGTCGTCACCGCGATGCGGCCGTCAGACGCGACAGACGCGGGGAAGACGTGCGGGCTCGCAGCGTCGATCGGCACGGGGGTGATGTCTCGATCGTCGATCCGGCGCGACACGAGAGAAAAGGCGCGCGACGTGCGCCTAGCGAAATAGAGGCGCGTGCTGTCAGCGGACCACGCGGGGGAAACATTCGAGCCGCCGTACGTCATCCGCGTGACCGCGCCCGAGGGGATGTCGAGCATCCAGATATCCGATCCCGCGCCATCCGCGACCACTCCCGCGGCACGGCGCGAGTCGGGTGAAATGGCGATCGACGACCAGCGCGCCAGCGCGCCGGCGTCCGCGCCGTCCGCCCACGCGGTGCGTTCCGGAGAGGCCGCGGCCGTCGACGCCAGCGTGTCGCCGCCGATCGCGAAGTCGGCGATTCCGCGTCCGCCACTCGCGGACGAGAGGACGGAGTCGGATACACCTGTGAGCGTCAGAGTGCGCTCGTCGAAGGTCGCCGCCTGGAGGTCGTTGCCGGACGAGAGCAGCAGATACGCGCCACCGGCCGGTGCCGCGCGCGTCACGCCGGAACGCAGCGTCCTCCACTCGCGTCCACGCGGCGCAAGCGCAGTCAGCTCGCCGGGCGCGCCGGGCAACGTGGTCGACGTCGCCGTGAAGATCAATCCGCCCGACGGCAACCAGGCGGGATAGAGATGCCGCACTTCACCGCGGTCCGCGCGTGGCATCGTCAACGCGCTGACGATGCCTCCCTCGTCCGAGAGGAGCGAGATCCCTCCAGCGGCGTTGCCTGCAAAGGCAATTTGGCCGTTCGGCCCCCACGTCGCGCCACCGGGCGAGGGGGCATCCGCGAGGTTCGAGGCAGATCCACCCGAGACGGCGATCTTCTTCAGCTTTCCATCCGCGAAGAAGCCTATCCATCGTCCGTCCGGCGAGAAGAACGGCGCGCTGGCCCCTTCGCTGCCGGGGATCGCGACGCTCTCGAGCCGTTCGATGCCGCGCGTGTAGAGAGAGCAGGCGCCCGAGGTCTGCGTGCATGCTGCCCACGCGATCGTGCGGCCATCCGCGGAGACGGCGATCGCGGGTGTGCTGCGATGAAATGTCGTCCCGGGCGCGGGGTGCACCTCGAATCGCGCGATTGGCGGCGCTTCCGGTCCCGGCTGCCGCGAAATTCCCCAAACCGCCGCGGCGGCGAGCGCGGCGCACAGTACCGCAACCGACCACGGCACTAATTCCCACGAGATCGCAGCTTTTGCACTTTCCGAAGTGGCAGAAACGAGTCTGGCACCGGAATCGATCTCCGCCGCCTGATTCGGACTCAGAGGCCGCGCGGCATCGGGGATAACGGGAGCGAGGAATCGGTAGCCGCGGCGATGGACGGTCTGGATGTAGCGGGGGGCCTGCGGGTCGTCGCCGAGCGCCTGGCGCAGGAAGCTGACCGCTTCGGCGAGAGAGGTGTCGGTGACGAACGCGTCCTTCCAGACGGCGTCGAGCAGATCCTGGCGGGCGACGACCTGGCCGGCGCGATCGACGAGCAGCTCCAGGACACCCAGGACCCGCGGCGGCAGCGCGATCTCGGCGCCGTCACGCCAGAGCAGCCCGCTCTGACGATCGAAGGCGAACGGACCGAAGCTGATCTGCATCTTAAGAAGAACTTACCAAGAACAAGGATCCAGCGATATGCAGGAAGAGGTCTGTCATAGACAAATCGCTGCTCACGCCGGTTCGCTGGTGGTGCTGGATCGTGCTAGTTCCGGGCGTATTGGTGACCAATTGGGTGACCAGTTTGACGTCGGATCAGCCGACGCGGCATCACGCCAGGAGATCGAGCATCGCGACGTTGTGGCTCTCGAGGCCGGACAGGCGGGCGCAACCTCGCGGCGGGGCTTCGCAGTAGAATTCGCCAGGTTCGAAACGCACTTGTATGTCGGATCTCGAATCGACGTTCCAGCTCATCAGCCGGGCGCGTGAGGGCGATCAGGACGCCATCGAGCGGTTGTTCGCGCGACACCTGAAGCCGCTGCAACGGTGGGCCACGGGACGGCTGCCGCGATGGGCCCGCGATCTCGCCGACACGGACGATCTCGTGCAGGACACGCTGCTCCAGACGTTCAAGCGCATCGACAATTTCGAGCCGCGTCGTGTCGGCGCGCTGCAGGCCTACCTGCGGCAGGCGGTGATGAATCGCCTGCGCGACGAGCTGCGGAGAAAGGCACGGCAGCCGGCGGCCACGGATCTGGAGAATGTCGCCCTGGAGGCGGCCGATTCGCCCCTCGAAGAAGCGATTGGACGTGAAGCCGTGGAGTCGTACGAACGCGCGCTCGAGCGGCTGAAGCCGGAGGAGCGCGAAGCGATCATCGCGCGGGTGGAGATGGGCTACGACTACGACGAGCTCGCCGACGCCCTCGGCAAACCCTCGCCGGAAGCGGCGCGCAAGGCGGCGCAGCGGGCGCTCGTGCGGCTGGCCGAGGAAATGAAGCGCGACAGCGGGTAGTCATTCCATGGCGGTTTCCAGCACGAAGCTGTCGCCGCCGAACCAATCCTGGCCGGCGAGCTCGACGCCGATGACATAGCTCTGGCCCGCAGTTACCGGCAAGCGGCCGATGATGGGCGACCATGGTGGTGCCGAGCCTGTGAGGTCGTGCGAGTCCAGTCTCAGCATCAGCAGCACGCCGTTGTGAAACGGGTCCCACGTCAACCGCACGACGAGAGTACCCGTGGCGGTTGCCGTCAGGCGATACTGGCGGCAGGGAATCCACCAGCCGTCGATTCGCGCGCAGGCCGGCTGCGATTCGGTGACGGTATCGGTCACCACCTCGCCCACGGTGATATCGCGGTCGATCGTCGACGAAGGGACGAATGGCGGAAGAGGCGCCGGAGCCACCGGCCCTGTTTCGGTGGGGTGCGTCGGCAGCCTCGTCCCAAAGTCGCAGGCCGCCAGCAGCATGAAGCTCGTGCATAGCCCGATGGCAATGTGTGTTCGCATGACTAACTCCACCCGGGTAAACGTGGTTGGACCAGAATCCGGACATGGGTTGTCCGGAACAGGTGCGTCCGACGTTTAATGGAATGGAGAGAGGTGTGAGCGAAGCCCTGGTCGATCGGCTCGCGGGAGCAATCATCGATGGTACGCCGATCGACTGGGCGGTCGCGGAGTCGACCGCGGACGACACCGATCGCGCCGTCGTCACTCAGCTGCGCCGGCTCGCGCGGCTTGCCGAGGTGCACCGCGAGCCGCCGGCGGCCGCTCCCGGTCAGCGCGACGAACGGCTCCAGAACTGGGGTCACC
The DNA here is from genome assembly GCA_035637115.1 of Vicinamibacterales bacterium. Taxonomy (GTDB): domain Bacteria; phylum Acidobacteriota; class Vicinamibacteria; order Vicinamibacterales; family 2-12-FULL-66-21; genus JAICSD01. The sequence continues at coordinate 54,396 of DASPXV010000198.1, read as the reverse complement.
TCCGCCTGCTCGAGCGCATCGGCCGCGGCGCGTTCGGCGACGTCTACCGCGCCTGGGATACGCGCCTCGATCGTGAAGTCGCGCTGAAGCTGCTGCCTGCGCGTTCAACGTCCAATAACACGCGCGACGCGTCGATCATCGAGGAAGGACGGCTGCTGGCACGCGTCCGTCATCCCAATGTCGTCACCATCTACGGTGCGGAGCGGATTGGCGAGCGGATCGGCCTGTGGATGGAGCTCGTGCGCGGGAGCACGCTCGAACAGGTGCTCGATCGCGGCAAAGTATTCACGCCAGCCGAGGCGATCGACATCGGCATCGAGCTTTGCCGTGCGATTTCGGCCGTGCACGAAGCGGGCCTGCTGCACCGCGACATCAAGACGCACAACGTGATGCTCGCCGAGGACGGACGCGTCGTGCTGATGGACTTCGGGACGGGCCGCGAGTTCGATGACAGATCCGCCCGTGCCGCCGGCACTCCGTTGTACCTGGCCCCAGAGGTTCTTCGCGGCGGGAGTGCGTCGGTCCGCAGCGAGATCTACAGCCTGGGCGTGCTGCTGTTTCACCTCGTAACCGGCTCCTATCCAGTACGAGGCGACAGCCTGGAGCAGCTCCGCGAGGTCCACAACAGCGGGCAGCGCACCGACGTGAGAACGGCGCGGCCCGATCTGCCCGTGAGACTGGCGCGCATCATCGAGCGCGCGATCGATCCGGACCCGGAGCGGCGCCATCACAGCGTTCGCGATCTCGAGATCGATCTCGCGAGGCTGAAGGCCCGACGCAAGATGGTGCCGATGGCCTACGCGGCGGCGGCGCTCGTCGTGCTGGTGGCCGTCGTCGCATGGCAGCTGAGCGGCCGGCGCTCGTCGGGCGGCACCAGGCGAGGCGCGTCCTTCGCGGCTGCGGCCGCGGCGACCGCCAATCCCTTCGAGCACCCGATCATCGCCGTCCTGCCGCTGAAGAATCTCAGCGCCGAAGCCGACAGCGACTACTTCGTCGACGGTCTGACCGATGAAATCATCCGAAACCTGGCCGAGGTCAAGGGTCTGGAGATCCGATCGCGAACTTCGTCGTTCTTCTTCAAGGACAAGCCTCGCAACCTCGCCGAGATCGCGGGACAGCTGGATGTGAACCTCATCATCGAGGGATCGGTGCTGCGAACCGGCGGCAGGCTTCGAGTGAATGCGCAGCTCGTGAAGGCCGCCGGCGACGTGCCGCTCTGGTCCGAGCGCTTCGATCGCGACCTCAAGGATGTGTTCGCCATCGAGGACGAAATCTCGCGGGCAATTGTGAACAAGCTGCGGCTGACGCTGGGCAGGGGACAACGTCGCTACGAGACGAATCTCGAAGCCTACGATCTGTATCTGAAGGCGCGGACCGTACTCGAACGCCGCGGCGAAATCAGCGCCAAGGAGGCCGTGGCCCTGTTCAAGCAGGTCATCGCCAAGGACGCCGGGTTTGCTCCTGCGTACGCGGGTCTCGCGCTTGCGTATTCGTTCTGGTCGTACAACTACTTTGGTCTGCCGTATGCGGAGGGCCTCTCGCGGATGCGGCCGGCGGCGACCAAAGCGCTCGAGCTCGATCCCTTGCTCGCCGAAGCGCACGCGGCAATGGGCGCCCTGTACTCCCGTGAGCGCGACTGGGAGCATTCCGAGCAGTCATTTCAGCGCGCCATCGAACTGAATCCGAGTCTGACGCAGACGTACACGCAATACTCCATCTCGACGCTGATTCCGCTCGGCAAGCTGACGGAAGCGGAGCGTCTGCTCGAACAGGCCCTCCGGACCGATCCTCTTTCGCTGGACGTCCGTCGCGAGATGGCCACGGCGCAGATCGCGTCGGGCAAGTACGAGGAAGCGCTGAAGAACGCACGGTCCGTCCGCAGCGTCGATCCGAACTACCCGTTCGTCGATCTGCAGATCGCGAGAGCGCTGACGTTCGGCGGCAGGCCCGCCGAGGCGCTGGCGGAATTCGAAGCGAAGTGGCAGGGCAAGCCCGGCGCGATGTATTGGCTCGCCTACCCGTTGGTCATGACCGGACGGCGCGCCGACGTCGAGAAGATGCCGCTCGGCGATGATCGATACCCCTACCGGCAGCTCGTGATGTATTCGGCGCTCGGCGACAAGGATCACGCGTTCGAAGCGCTGGATCGCGCCGCCGTCGTCGAGCCGCAGCGCGTCGGCTACATTCTCGTGAATCCGGAGACCGCGGTGCTGCGCGGGGATCCGCGTCTGGCGGTGTTTCGCAAGCGGTTCGGTCTGCCGGAACCCGCTGATCGCTCCCTGCGCTGACCCGGAGTCACCACTCCAGCTTCGTGCCAATCCTCACGATCCGCGGCGCGACGATGTCGAGCGGGCGCAGAAACGCGCCTGACGACCAGCTCGTGCTGTCCTCCGGGTTGCCGTTGAACAGATTGAAGACGTCGACGAGGCCCGCGACCTGAATGCGCCTTGGCAGATGGAATCGCTTCTCAACGCGGACATCGAAGAGTGTGACGTTGTCCATCCGCCGCGTGCCGATAGGTTCCGCAAGAATCGTCACGTTCGAGGCATAGTTGAGTCGTGCCACGACAGTGCGGCCGAACGGCTGTCCCGATTGATGCCGCAGCAGGGGCGTGACGCGCAGCCCCCATGGCGCCACATAGGTGCCATACACTTTTGCGGACCACATTCGGAAGTCATAGCGTCCTTCGGCGCCGGCATTCGTGAGATCGTTCGGGGTCAACGGAAACGCATTCTGGCGAACCGGCTGACCGAGGTACGCGTTCGCGTGATCGCTGTTCCAGGTGTGCACAAAACCGGCGACGAGCGACCAGCGATCGCTGTAACGCTTCGTGGCCGTGACGTCCCACGACCAGTAATGCGTATCGGACTGCGGCACGTTGCGAACGATGTACTGCTGCGCGCTCAGCAGATCGTCCCGCAGGTTGTAGGCGACGATCGCCGGTGGATCGTCCGCCGTCCCCCGCTGACCGTCAGGGCCCGGATCGGGCACCATCACCGGGACGCTGAATGCACCGATCGGCCAGCTCGTATTCTGCCGCAGCCGGTGCTGCCGCTCCCCACGCCAGACCACACCGGTTCGGATGCCGAAGTTTGCGGAAAGCTCGCGTTCCACCCACGCGGCCATCTCATCGACGTATGGCAGCCGCAGTGCACGGTCGAGCGATTCGGTCGTCGCGCCCCCGCGCCTGCTCGTCGGCGGACCTTCTTCGTCCGGATCCCAGACGCCATTGCCATTGAGGTCCTTCCACGGATGGCGCGTCCACCACTGCGGCGAGTTCGAATTGGCGGTCGCGCCGACGTCGGTGCCAGGAGGGACCCAATAGCGTCCGTAGCTCAGTTTCAGAATCGTCCTGCCGTTACCGTGAACATCGTGGACGACCCCGATCCTGGGAGCGAACAGATTCCAGGCGATCACCTCGTCGACGGCCGGAAAGCGCTGCGCGGTCGGATTGAATCGGCCCGCCGGATGTTCCTGTGCCGGCAGGAACACGCGGTAGCGATCGACGCGGGTGCCAGCATTGATCGTGAGGCGGTTGTTGACGCGCCACGAATCGCTGGCGTAGGCCGTGTACGTCCAGTCGCCGTTCTCCGATTTCGACGGCGTCTGGAAGAGAACGACCTCGCTGGGCTGGCGGTCGCGCAACACGTGGAGCACGTCGCCCGGGTACGCGCTGTTCCAGATCTCCGCCTGAACCCTCCGGAAGATCTCGCCGCCGATCTTGAACTGGTGATTTCCGAACCAGCCGTCCTTGAAGTAGTTGGTCGATCCGAGCAATTGTTCCCGCCGCAGGGTCGACTCCCAGTTCCGATTGCCACCTGTCACAAGGAGTGTGCTCACGTCCTCGAAACGCGGTGACGTGCCGTTTGGCGTCTCCGGACGATCGGCGCCGAATCGTCCGGCGCGCAGCTCGATGAAAATTCGATCGTTGACGACCGCGTTCCACTCGCCCTTCCAGAGCCAGCCCCACGCTCGTTGCTCCGCCGTTGAGTCTTCCGAGAGATGAATCCCCGTCGTCGGGCCGAGCGTGAAGCCGCTGAGGATGTCCGGCTGATGGTTTCCCCCCAGTTGCGCGAAGGCGATGAACGTGTTGTTGCGGATCGGCTGATAGGTGGTTTTGCCGGAATAGCTCGTGATCCGCGTCTGGCGCGGCCGAACGGGAAAGTTCACCGCGCGAGCGGAGACGTCCTGATCGCGTATCGATCCGTACCACCACAGGACGTCGCGTTTCACGTAGCCGCCGGCGTCGGCGTTGACATCGTGGTAGCTCGACAAACGATTCACGTCGCGCGCCAACAATCCGCCGCCCTGGGCAGTGCGCAGAATCTGATCGGCGTCGACGTTGAACGACTGCCAGTCCTGGTTCTCGTAATCGGCATACAACGTGGCACGATATCGATTGCCGCCAGACTTTACGATGAACTGCATCTGCACGCCGGCCATCGGCCATTCGGCCCCATGCGCCGCGGTACCCACGGCGACCTCGTCGAACGAGCCGTAGTTCAGGCTGAAGCCCGTGTCGAGGATGCCCGAGACGTTCAGCCCCTCCACCATCGGGCGATTCTGGCCGGGAGTGCCGTAAGCGCTCTGCTGCCCGGCGCTCTGGGTATTGCCGCCGACTTCGAAGCGCGACACCTGCACGGCCGGTGTTGCGGCAAAGATCGCGGCCATGCTGCGCGATCCCGGTAGATCCGCGAGTGCATGGGAATCGAAATGGATGGCCGCCACCGTCGCGCGCCTGTCGGCGACCGTAGGATCGCGTGGCACGCTCACATCCTCGTGTACTGCGGCGATCGTCAGCGTGACATCCACGGTCGCGCTGAAACCAAGACCGACGTGAATGCCTTCGCGAGTGACCGTCGCGAAACCCTCATGCGAGCACACCAGCACGTACTCTCCCGGCGGGACGGCCGGAAACCTGTACAAGCCTTGCCGATCGGTGGTGGCGGTGCGAGTGCCGTTGCTGCCAATCAGCGCATCACTGGAGATGACAACGGTCACTCCGGGGACGGCCGCGCCGCTCGCATCGATGATGGTGCCGGTGATCGAGCCAGTCGTTGCATTGACGGTCTGGCCGTCAGCCGGACCGGTGTGCAGTATGAGCCAAAGGCGCAGCGCGGCGCCAAGCAGCGCGCGCAATGGCAGCGATAGCGGGTGACGCGGATCAGCCTTCAAGGCATTTCTCTGATCGCCGCAGCCGAATCCGATATTATCCCGCTCGCGTCGCCTCACGGAAGTGCGTATGCGGCAGCTCGCCGTCGTTGCCATCCTCTCTTATATGAATTACTCGTCTTATATGAATTACTCGCATCAGCGTGGCTGACGGCGATCTCGAACCGTCCCCCTCTCAGCGGCGGAGCGTAAGTTCAAGCCGAGAACCTCGCCTTACCGAAACATGAACGATGATGGTGGGCTACAGTTCTCCAATTTTGAGTTCCGAACAAGTTCCGCCCGACGGTTCGCCGCGCGCTCCTCTTCGGTATCACCGACCCATAGCGCCCGAGACGATCCGCATCCCTTCGCCTCCAGTCGCTTCGGATTAACCCCGCGTATAGCAAGCCACGCCACCACGCGTCGCGCGCGCTCCAGCGAAAGCCGCAGTCCATTTGTTTCGCGGGCGTCCGCGAACGCCTTCACCAAGAGGTTCAGTCGGGGATCACGTTTGAGTTCCGCGAGCACTTCGTCCAGCGCCGCCTCGGACTGAGCGCCGAGCATCGCCCGGTTGGCCTGGAAACGAATCTTGCCTCCGCGAAACGGCAACGTTGTCGCTGCCAGTCGCTGTCGGCGGCGCATCTCGTTGCTCGAGGAAATGACGCCTTCATCAGCATCCGAATCCTCGCTCAAGGAAGACGGCGAATTCCAGAAGACGATCGCGTCAACATCTTGTTCGACGATCCCGCGTGAAAAGTGGTGTCCGATCTCATGAACATCCAACTCGCCGAGCCACGTGTTTCGAACCGGCAACGCGAACAGAGACGGCCATGTCGCCAGGCGGGCAGTCACTGAGGCTGATACCTGATTGCGATCGACAGAATGGACGACCAGCGTGCGGTTCGGAAACCGCCGATCGAGCAGATGGATCAGGCTCTCGGGAAACACGACTCTCCGGCTCGTGTGCGCACCGCCAATCCACAGAAGCGCCTTTCGTTGTTTCTTGATCACCTGTTCTTCCACAACCCAGGCGAAGTGTGCATCGCGCCAGTCATTCATGTCTTCATCTGCCGGCCCTCGCACGAGACTCCAGTCAATCGGAGGATCGCCCAGCAACACGCGGAACTGCTTCGCTCTTGGTTGCGTCAAGTTGAATGCGCGGATATCCGCCAGGATCTGTTCGTAGATCGGCAGCTGCCAGATGCCGCTGACAACCGTCGTGTTCTCCCAAATCTGTCTGACCTCGTCACGCGCAATCGCCTCGCCTGCGAAATAGCGATCGGCGACAGTTTGATAGCGGGCATTCCCACACTCGATCACGATGTCGTTCACTGTTCCCGCAAAGCCTGGATATCGAATAAGCGACGCCAGGAACTCCTTTGTCCCGCTCGCGCCGTGGCCGGGCTCGCTGAAGGCTGCGAGCGGATGCGTGTCAAAGGCGGCGGTAATGTATTGGGCGGCCGGCTGCGGTGAGCCTGTCACCGGGACCACGGACTGCGTCAGACCGGCCAGCATCAGTAACATCGGGCCGGCCAGGAGCAGCGTTCGTGCGCGTCCAGGTTTGATGACGACAAATGCCGTCAACAAGTGCTCACCAAACTGAGTCCTGCGTGCCGCAGATCACCGCTTTCCCGAGCATGACGCGCGGATTGATTTCGATTCGATCTGTGAGCGTCATTGCGCCCCTCGGTGCACGCGTCATTGGCGCGCCCGGCAGGATTCGAACCTTCGACCCCGGCTTAGAAGACCTGCCCTCAGGATGCAAGGTACCACCTTCCACCGAGAAACGAGCGTTAATCGAGCGGGGTTTCGTCGATGCCTTGGGACGACTCTGGCGACCTGGCATTCGTGGAGATGGGCGCTGGTGACCAATTGGTGACCAATCCCGTAGTGGGGACACTCCCGTTCCCGCAAGTCATTGATTCGATTCAGCGGTCTTCCGCCGAGTCCCCGGAAGGCATCTTAAGAAGAATTTAAGACATTCTTCCCGCCGTTTGAAAGCCCATTCAATACTTTCGCGTCGCGATCGGACAGCGTCGGCCGATGTCCATTTTTGCGACCAAGTCGATCGAACGTATCAAGACCGAACAGATCGGAAGCGGGGAAGGGACGCTCAAGCGCGTGCTCGGACCCTGGCAGCTCGTCATGCTGGGCGTCGGGGCCATCATCGGGACGGGCATCTTTGTCCTGACCGGCCAGGCGGCGGCCGCAAACGCCGGGCCCGCCATCGTGCTGTCGATGGTGCTCGCGGGGCTGACGAGCGTGCTGGCGGCGCTGTGTTACTCCGAGTTCGCCGCGAGCGTTCCCGTCGCGGGCTCCGCGTATACCTACGCGTACGCGACGCTCGGCGAGTTCATCGCGTGGGTCATCGGCTGGGACCTGATCCTCGAGTACGCGCTGGGCGCGGCAACGGTGGCGGTCGGCTGGTCAGGCAACCTCGTGACGCTGCTGCATCAACTTGGACTCTCGTTCCCGGCGATCGTCAGCGCCGCTCCCGGCACGGTCGTGCAGCTTGCAAACGGCGCCACTGCGACAGCGGTGTTCAACCTGCCGGCGGTGCTGATCACGATCGCCGTCACGCTTCTCCTCATCATCGGCGTCAGCGAATCGGCGACGGTGAACGCCGTCATTGTCGTCATCAAAGTCGGCATCGTGCTCGTCGTGATCGGCGCCGGCGCGATGTTCATCCAGACGGCGAACTGGCACCCGTTCATTCCGCAGAACACCGGCACCTTCGGTGAGTACGGATGGAGCGGCGTGCTGCGCGGAGCAGGCGTGATCTTTTTCGCTTACATCGGCTTCGACGCCGTCTCGACGTCTGCGCAGGAAGCGCGCGATCCGCAGCGCGACATGCCGCGCGGGATTCTCGGCTCTCTCGCGATCTGCACGGTGCTGTTCGTGCTCGTGTCCGCCGTCATGGTTGGCGTCGTCCCCTACAAGGAGATGCTGAACCAGCCGGCCCCTCTCGTCGTGGCGATCGAAGCCGCCGCGGGACGCGCGGCGGGCACGGCATGGGCGCCGCTGATGAATGCGTTGACACTGTTGCTGACAGTAGGCGCACTCGCGGCCCTCAGCTCGGTAATGGTGGTGATGATGCTCGCACAGCCGCGAATATTTCTCGCGATGGCAAGGGACGGCCTTCTGCCCGCGTGGGCGGCTGTCGTACATCCCCGGTTCAAGACGCCGCACGTCTCCACGATCGTTACCGGTGTCGCCGTCGCGCTGGCCGCCGGACTGACACCAATCGCAACGCTCGGATCCCTCGTCAGCATCGGCACGCTGATGGCGTTCGTCATCGTCTCGCTCGGTGTAATCGTGCTTCGCCGCACGCGACCCGATCTGCCGCGGCCGTTCAAAATGCCGATGGTGCCGCTGCTGCCGCTGCTGTCGGCGTTCGTGGCCCTCGTGCTGATGCTTGGACTGCCGAGAGCCACATGGGAGCGGCTGATCATCTGGATGGCGATCGGAATCGTCGTCTACTTCACGTACGGATATCGCCGCAGCCGCCTTCGGGCGTCATCCTGAGTGCCGGAAATCCGGCACACGCGCCGTAGTCGAAATCGTCCACGGGAACGGCCACATGTCCGCCGTTTCCGAGGACGATTTGGCCGCACGTAAACGGTCGCTCACGCGCAACTGCTTCATTTCATGCGATGCGCGGTAGCTGGCACGGCTCTCGCTCTCTGCGCCGGCGTTCAGCCAGCGTCGTCGATCGAAAGGAGAGCCGCAGATGTTCGCGCTCGGCACACCCCTGCTCTACACCGTGGTCCTTCTCGCCCAGGCCGGCTGGTCCGCATCGGCGGGACGAGAATCATTCTCGTACAGAGACATCGCGCGCAGCCGTCCGCCCGCGGACGCGTCGCCGGTTGCGTGGGTCGGCAGTGGGCCGTCGCTGTTCGTCGTCCACGAGCGCGCGAACGCGCGGCGGGCGCATCGCTTCAACATCGATCTCGCATCGGCCGGATCGTTCGAGTACGCCGGACCGATCGTGCGGAGTGATGCCCCCTCGGCCGATCGTGCGTTCCGCGTCGAGGGACGCTACGAGTATCGGCGATACGTCCTTCGCGATCGCGTGCTGCGAGGTCTCGACGCGGCACTTGGAATCCAGGGCATTGCGCGGAGGCTCTCGCTCACGCGACGTGGAGTGGGAACCGCGCGATTCGCCAGCACCGGCGCCGGCGTCGCGGGCGTCGCCGCCGCGCGTCTACATCGATGGTCTCGATGGTCGGCAGAACTGGCGTGGACGAATGGCCTCACGGCGCTTCGCGAACACGACACGGATTCAATCGATCCACTTGCGGACGTCCATCTCGCCGGCGGGAGCTGGCTGACAGACTTCGCAATTTCGGCCAGCGCGCACCTGTCGAAGCGCGCGTCGCTGACCGCATCCTGGCTGCGCACCGGCGAAGGCCACGCGGTGTCGCATCACAATTACGCGTTCTCGCGCCAGCGCATGGCGATCGGGGTGACGTATGACCGCTAGGAGACTAGGCACTGCCATCGTGATCGCGCTGGCACTGACGGGCTGCAACCGTGTGCTCGGCCCGTCGAAGGTGGACAAGAACTGGACGGTGTTCGAGAGCACGTACTTCTCCCTGCACACGCGGCCAGGGACGTTCGCGGAGCAAAGCGCGTCCGTGCTCGGGCAGGTGCTGGACGACCAGTACGAAGCCACGCAGCGGGCGCTCAACGCCAGCTACGGCGGCCGCATCAGCGGCTTTCTCTATAACGACGCGGCGGACGCCAACTTCGATTTCGAACACAGCGGGACCGCGTTCCCGGACACGGCTGCGTTCAGGGCAACGGCGACGCCGCCGCTGGACGCGAACCTGTTCGCGCTCGTCGCGCACGAGGCCAACCACGTGATCATCATGGGAGCGCTCGGCCGCGGTAACACTCATTTCATCGACGAAGGCCTGGCATCCGCGCTGATCTCCGAACGCTTTCATCCTCTCGGTCCGCACTTCTACTATCAGTGGACGAAAGCGCACCGCAGCCGGCTGATTCCGCTGACGACGCTCATCGATGACGGGCAGTGGCCGAACGTGGACCACAGCACGGCGTATTCGGAGGCGGCGTCGTTCATGGCGTACCTGCTGGAGACGCAGGGGCCCGCGAAGATGCGTCAGATCTACTACTCCCGGTCCGGCGAGCTCGCTCAGCGGTTCTCGCAGGTCTACGGCCGTTCCCTCGCCGAGGCCGAGTCAGCGTGGCTGGCGTTCTGCGACGGCAATGGATAGCCATTACGAAAAGTGATGGGTTCCATTCCGTAATTCTGTTTTGGTGTTGGCGCGGGGGGCGTTAATCTCTCGTTCATGAGCAAGAACACCAGCCGCTTTGTCGCAGTGAACCTCACGGAAGCGGAATGGCAGGCCCTGCGCGCCGTCACGCCGGATCCCTGCGGCTGGATCAAGGACCAGATCAGGCAGCTGCTCGAGGAATCAGGCGTGTCGATCAAGCAGGATGAACCGGACCCGTTCTTTGCGGTAGGATTTGCTGACTGACATGACGTCCGCCATCCTCGTCGCCGACCGAAAGCGGGCCAAGCGGGCCGGCTGGCCGGAGGTGTGGATGCGTACGTGACCTGAGACAGGCAAGCTCAAGCGCACGACTTCAGACCGCCGGCCTCTAAAGGCCGGCGGTCTTTTTTTTGCTCAGGTAGGCGATAGAGTTACGGGACTGGGAGGCGGGGGTTATGCGTGCGGTGGTCATGAAGTTCGGCGGCTCATCCGTGATGGACGCGGCGGCGATTGATCGCGTCGTTACCATCGTGAACCGCGAACGAGCGCGCGGCAGTGCGCCGGTCGTCGTCGTGTCCGCGCTGGGCGGCGTGACCGATGCGCTTCTGGCGCTCGGCCAGGCCGCTCGAGCGGGGGACGCGGCGGAGGTGACGCGCGGAATGGATGCCGTGCGGGAGCGGCATCTGGAGCTGGCCGATCTGCTTGGTGTCCGCCGGGAGGCGGTCGAGGGAGGCTTCACATCTTCCTTCAACGACTTACGATCCGCCCTGGATTCCATGCAGCGGCAGCGCGAAGGCGAGCCCCGCGCCCTCGATGTCCTCGCGGCGACGGGTGAGCTGCTGAGCAGCCGTCTGCTGGCGGCCGCGATGACGGTGCGCGGACTGGACGCGGCATGGGTCGATGCGCGCGACCTCGTGATGACGGACGATCGCTACACCGCTGCCGTGCCGATGACCGAACCCACGGATGCGGCGTGCCTCGCGGCATTGCCGCCGCTTCTCCAAAGTGGTCGCGTCCCTATCCTTGGTGGTTTCATTGGCCGCGCTCCGGACGGGAGTACCACGACCCTGGGTCGCGGCGGATCGGACTATACAGCGTCCATCGTCGGCGCGGCGATCGGCGCCTCGGAAATCCAGATCTGGACGGACGTCGACGGCATGCTCACGGCCGACCCGCGCATCGTCTACGACGCCGAGGTCGTGCGCCATCTGTCGTTTGCGGAGGCCTCCGAGCTCGCGTATTTCGGCGCCAAGGTGCTGCACCCGAGTACGATTTTTCCGGCAGTCTCGCGCAGCATCCCTGTGCGCATTTTGAACAGCCGGGGGCCTGATACCGAAGGGACGCTCATCACAGCGGACCCGCCGGCCAGCAAACGCCCCTTTGCAGCGCTCGCATGCAAGCGTGGCATCACCGTGATCGAGATCACCTCCACGCGCATGTTGATGGCGCACGGCTTCCTGCGGCGTGTGTTCGAGGCATTCGAAAAGGCCGAAACAGCCGTGGACGTCGTGACGACGTCCGAAGTGAGCGTCTCCGTTACGATAGATGACAACCGCCGCGGCCCGGACATCGTGGCCGAGCTGCTCCAGTTCGCGGAAGTTACCGTCGAAGAACAGATGGCAATCCTGACCGTCGTCGGCGACCGCCTGGCAACGAACTCGACGCTTGCGGCGCGCATCATCGGCGCGATGACGGGGTTTCCGCTGCGCATGATTTCGCAGGCGGCATCCCGCACGAACGTGACGATCGTCCTGCCGGAAGCCTCCCTGGCGCCGGCGATGATGCACCTGCACCGCGAGCTCTTCGCGGCGCCGCGTGCCTTCGCCGAAGCTACGGCGGCCAAGGAACCGTCGCGGTGAGCTCACGGGTGCTGCTCGTCGGCCACGGGCGGATGGGGCGGCTGGTCGAATCGCTCGCGCGCGAGTACGAGTTCGATGTTGCCGGCGCAATCGACAGCCGCACTGCGGCGGATGCGGCCTGGCCCGCGGCTGATGTCGCCGTCGATTTCTCGGTTGCCGACGCGGTCCCCGGAACGGTGTCGCGCCTCGCGCGCGCAGGTACACCGCTCGTCATCGGCACGACTGGCTGGCAATCGACGGAACCGTCGGTCCGCGAAACGGCGGCGCGCGCGAAGATGGGTGTCGTCGCGGCGCCGAACTTTGCGATCGGCGTCAACATTTTTCTGGCGGCAGCGGAGCGGCTCGCCGGACAGATGGCCGCGCAGCCATCGTTCGGCGCATGGATTCACGAGCTGCATCACGCCGCGAAGCGCGATGCGCCCTCGGGCACCGCGCTTGCCATCGAGCAAGGGATGCGGAGCGTGGGCTACACCGCGGACGTGCCGATTGCGTCGACGCGCGCCGGAGCGATTCCCGGCACACACACACTGGGATTCGACGCCGCATCGGAAACGATTACGCTCACGCACCAGGCGCGGGATCGCGCCGCGTTCGCGCGCGGCGCGCTGCTGGCGGCCCGCTGGGTGATCGGCCGGCGGGGATGGTTTTCCATGGCGGATGTACTCGGACTCGAAGGAGGCAGATCATGAGACGGCCATTCACCGGATGCGGAACGGCGCTGGTCACGCCGTTCCGGTCGGACGGCTCGCTCGACGAAGCGGGCGTGTCGCGCCTCGCGAAACGGCAGATCGATGCGGGCATCCATTTCCTGGTGCCCTGCGGCACCACTGGCGAATGTCCGACGCTCACGGAGGCAGAGCAGACGCGCGTTGTCGAACTCGTCGTCAAGGAGGCGAAGGGGCGCGTGCCGGTGCTCGCGGGCGCGGGCGGCTACAACACGCAGGAAGTCATTCACGCAGGCCGCCGGATGCGCGCGGCAGGAGCCGAAGGGATCCTGTCCGTCACTCCCTATTACAACAAGCCAACACCTGAAGGGCTGTTCCAGCACTACAGCGCGATCGCGAAAGCCGTCGGCCTTCCGATCATCGTGTACAACGTGCCGGGGCGGACCGGCTGCAACGTCGATCCTGCGACGCTTACGCGGCTGAGCACCGTGCCCAACATCGTCGGCGTGAAGGAGGCCTCGGGGAACGTCACACAGATGTGCGAGATCTGCGCCTCCGTGCCGGACGACTTCATCGTTCTCTCTGGTGACGATGCGCTGACGCTGCCGTTGATGGCGGTGGGTGGTCGCGGGATCATCTCCGTGGCGTCGAACGAGATTCCAGCGGAGATGAGCCGCATGGTCGAACTCGCGGAGCGCGGCGATTTCGCGGGCGCTCGCACGATGCACCAGCGCCTCTTGCCGCTCATGCAGGTGAACTTCATCGAGTCCAATCCGATCCCGGTGAAGAGCGCGATGGCGAGCCTCGGACTGCTCGAAGAGGTGTTCCGGCTGCCGATGGTGCCGCCGCGTCCCGCGTCGAAACAGAAGATCGAGGCGGTGCTGCACTCGCTCGGCATCACGGGAGGCGTTCCGGCGTGATACTCCCGTCGCTGCAGGACACGGTAGAACGACTCGCGGCGGCGGGCACGGAAGCGCCGCGCGACGAAGCAAGGCAGGCGTTCGCAGCCTTGCGCGCGGCGTTGTCGGAAGGGACCGTTCGCGCAGCGGAACCGGACGTGACGTCGCCGGCAGGGTGGAAGGTCAATACGTGGGTGAAGCGCGGCATCCTCCTCGGCTTCCGCTTCGGCGAAACGATCGACATGTCGGCGGACCACGGCCGCTGGCCGTTCTTTGACAAGGACACGCTGCCGCTGAAGTCGGTGGGCGCGTGGTCGGCCGTGCGCATCGTGCCGGGCGGATCGACCGTCCGCGACGGCGCCTGGCTCGGACGCGGGGTCATCTGCATGCCTCCGATGTTTGTCAATATCGGCGCCTACGTGGGTGACGAGACGCTGATCGATTCGCACGCGCTCGTCGGTTCGTGCGCGCAGGTCGGCGCGCGGGTCCATCTCAGCGCCGCGGCGCAGATCGGCGGCGTGCTCGAACCTGTCGGCGCCCTTCCTGTCATTGTCGAAGACGACGTACTGATTGGTGGGAATTGCGGGGTGTACGAAGGAACGATCGTCAAGCGGCGCGCGGTGCTCGCCGCGGGGACGGTCCTCACCGCCTCGACGCCGCTCTATGATCTGCCAAACGACCGCATCATCGAACCCGTTGCAGGGTCGCCGATGATCGTGCCCGAAGGGGCGGTGGTCGTGCCGGGTACGCGTCCCGTGACGAGCGGTCGCGGGCGCGAATGGGGACTTTCCGTCGCGACGCCAATCATCGTGAAATACAGGGACGAGCGCACGAGCGCACGGACCGCGCTCGAATCATGGATACGCTAGCGGCGGTCGCCTTCGCGCGCGACCTGATCGACATCGATTCGACGACGGGAAAAGAGCAGGCGGCCGCAGAGTGGCTCGCCGCGCGCCTCGAGCAACTCGGCTACGTCGTGGAGCGGCAGCCCGTTGCCGACGGCCGGTTCAACGTCTTTGCGAGGCTCGATCCCCCTTCCGTGGTGTTCTCCACGCACTTCGATTGCGTCCCCCCGTTTTTTCCCAGCGGCGTCCGCGACGATCTCCTGTTTGGACGCGGGTCGTGCGACGCGAAAGGCATTCTCGCCGTGCAGGTCGCGGCCGCGGAGCGGCTCCGCGCGGCAGGGGAGCGGCGCGTCGGGCTGCTGTTCGTCGTGGGCGAGGAGCGGGGGAGCGATGGCGCGGTCAGCGCGAACGCTCATCCCGGCGGATCGAGATTCCTCATCAACGGCGAGCCCACCGGCAACCGCCTCGGGCGGGCGACGCGCGGAGTCCTCCGCCTGCGCTTGACCGCGAGAGGACGCGCGGCGCACTCCGCCACACCCGAGCACGGCGAGTCGGCGATCGACAAGCTGCTCGATGCGCTCATACGGATGCGCACGCTGCGCTGGCCGGGCGATCCGGAACTGGGCGAGACGTTCTACACGATTGGACTGATCGAGGGAGGAATCGCGCCGAACGTGATCTCGCCGTCCGCATCCGCGGAGGTCATGTTTCGCATCGTCGGATCGGCCGACAAAGTCCTGCATACGGTGCGGGCGCTCGAGCCCGACGTGGATATCGAGGAAGTGCTCCGCGTGCCCATGGTGCGATTACACACGATCGACGGCATTCCGAGTGCAGTGTTCCCCTTCACCACGGACGTTCCGCTGCTCGATCGATGGGGGACGCCGATGTTGTTCGGGCCGGGCTCAATTCTTGTCGCCCACACTGCGAACGAGCACGTCGCCATTCCCGAACTGGCGGCGGCGATCGACGGCTATCAGCGCCTCGCGACCGGCTGCCTCTGAAAATACAAAGGATTTATTGCGAGCATCACGGAGCCGCATAACAGCGGATTCGTGCCCGAATGCACGCGCCAAGCTGCGCGTCGCATGAACGCGATGCCGAGAATGTATCGACGCGCCCGCGCTTCAGAAGCTAGCCTCGATCGCGGGAGGGAAAATTTGCTTACCGTCGTCGCGTCTCTGCTCATCGTTCAAGCCGTCGCTGCATCACCCGTCTGCTCCTCGGAACTGCCCGTGAACATCCAGCCGGGCCTGTTTCGTCCGGAAATGGTCCGCCTGCTGGAGCAGTCGCGGACCTCCCGGCAGCAGTGCACGCGTATTGCGGCGGCGCGCTACGTGCGCGTCGTCTTCGGCGTCGCGCTGACAGTCCCGGATGGCGCGCGCGCGCAGAGCGTGATCGAGCGTTTTGAGGCGGGAGCAATCGTGGCCCACGTGACGCTGAAGTTCTCCGAGGACTACCTCGAGATCATCCCGCACGAACTGGAGCACGTGATCGAGCAAATCGAACGGGTGCAGCTCCGAAAGGAGGTCGCGGCGCAGCGCGCCTGGGAGGGGAAAGGAGGAGCGTTCGAAACGAAGCGCGCAATTGAGGCGGGCATCCGCGTTCGGCAGGAGGTTGACGCCTTAGCTGTGGAAGCGATCCAGGCGGACACCAGGAAGCCCCCAGCACCGAGACACTCGATCCACTGACGCGTGTAATGCCGCATCGACCGACGGGCCGTCGTGGCCGATGGCCCGAAGATAAGCGAACCCGGGCGCGGATTGCGCGAACGCCACCAGTGGATCGGACTGGATTGCGCCGCCACTGGTGGTTTCTTCGCCCAGTGTGACGCCAGACCAGACGCCTGCCGCGACATAGCGCCGGCCCGCGAGCAGGGCCACGCTGGCGAGATCCGTGGCCTGCGGGTCGAGGTGGATGGCGTCCGCATATCGGACGACGCCGTCGATCGAAACCGTCGTGCGGCTCGAAAGAGATCGGAACTGCAGGTACTCGGATCGCGCGGCGCGGCCCATGCCCCAGCACTCGAGCAGCCCGACACGGGCACCGTCCGCGGCGTCGGCTGCAATAGTCTGAACGAACGCGCTGCCAGGATAGGGCAGCGTGATGCACGGATAGTACTCGAGCGCTGATGACACGCCGGCGCGAAGGAAGACGTGTTGTTCGGCGGAGATGTCCGGATCCATCGACATCACGCGCGTCGCGGCCGTGGTCGTGACGATGACGCGTGTGCCGGGCCCGGCGGTGACGTCCAGGCGCATCGTGTCTCCGCCGCACAGGCCGGGACCCAGCGACAGCAGTTGAACGAGCAATCCACCTTGTGGAAGCGCGAAAGGACGGATGACGGCCATCGGGGCCTCAACCCGCGATCGTGTCATCACCGTTCGCTCTCCCTGTCGCGTGAAAACGAGCTCCGCGCACCCGCAGATGCCGCGCGCCGGCGCCGTACGCACGATCACGGCGCAGGCTCGAAGAGTACGGAGTGCCGAATCCAGTCGACCACCGACTCGACTCCCTCTCCCGTCTTCAAATTGGTAAAGACGATGGGTTTGCCGCCGCGGATTGCCCTCGCGTCGCGATCCATCACGGACAGATCCGCCCCTACGAAGGGCGCAAGATCGGTCTTGTTGATGACGAGGAGATCGCTGCGGGTCACGCCCGGGCCCCCTTTTCTCGGCACCTTGTCGCCGCCCGCGACGTCGACGACGTAGATGCTGACGTCGACGAGCTCGGGACTGAACGATGCGGCAAGGTTATCGCCGCCGGACTCGAGAAACACGATCGTGACGTCCGGAAACGCGGCTACGGTCGCGTCGATGGCTTCCTGGTTGATGGACGTGTCGTCGCGAATCGCGGTGTGCGGGCATCCGCCGGTCTGCACGCCGCGGATGCGCTCGCGCGGCAACGCGCCGGAGCGCATCAGGAACTCCGCGTCCTCGTACGTATAGATGTCGTTCGTCACGACCGCGATGCTGTAACGATCGCGCAGCCGCTTGCACAGACTGTCGAGGAGCGCGGTCTTGCCGGACCCGACAGGACCGCCGACGCCGATGGTCACTCGCTTCACGCTCGCGTGACTCCTACGACTGGAACAGTCGCGTGTGCAGCTGCGCCTGTTGATGGCTGCGGATATCGAGCGCGGGCGTCGCGGTGAACAGGGAGCCTTCCGGATCCGCCATCGCACGATCGACAGCCTGGCTGAGTCGCGCGTGGACCTCGACGAGCAGGGTTTGCGCCTGCGCGGGGCTCACCGGCATGCAGCGCAGTGCGGCCGTGAGCGTACCTACGGCGAGACTCTGACTGTATGCCAGGAGCAAGTCACGCGGCTCGACGTCGAGCCGGCGTCCCGCGGCGCCGACGATCACGGCATGATGAGGCGGAGTCACCTCGACGACCGCGTGCGGATAAATCCGCGACAGCAGATCGCGCGTCCGTCGTCCGAGGCCGAGGCTTGTTTCGCGCACCGATGGCACGACCTTGAGCGCGTCCATCAACTGCGCGAGCCGCTCGAGCGCGCCGCCAACGCCATCTCCATCGACCGCATGCCACGCGAGGAACGCGCCCGCAAGCTCGCTGCGCCCCCACCCGAGATCGATCTGAGCGATGAGGACTTGACGCAGCTCCGGCAACGATCCGCCAAGCGCGGCGTAGGTCTCGAGGCCTCCCGAATGCGCGAAGGCGCCGACGGGAAACTGCGAGTCGAACAATTGCAGCAGGCGCAGCAGCGCGAGATCGCGCTCCGGCCCGCCGAAGCCCGAAGGGCGAAGAAGGCTCAATGCGCGTGCTCCCCTGGCGCGCGTCCATGGAACGCGCGCTGGTCCGCCGTGAAAGGAATGCCGGCACGCCGGAGCCGATCGGCGAGCGCGGCGTCGGCGAGCACGATGACTTCTCCGTCCCGTGCCTCGATGTCGCGATGCAGGTTTCCGATCAGGTGGCCGAGACGCGCCGCTTCATCGAAATCGCGCGGGCGCGCGACCAGCACCTCCTCGAGCGCGGCGCTCACCACGTACGCCCGAGATGCCGTCCGATGCAGTACCTGGCCGGGCTGCAGGACCGTTCCCGTTGCGAGTTCAAGGGCAAGCGTTGTGCCGTCCGGTGCATCGATCAACCGCCGCACGCGGCGCCGATCGTGCGCGGTCATCGGGAGATGAACGATCGTCGCACCTGCAGCCGGCGAATCGGCTGCAGGCAAGTGCTGAATCGTGATGGGCTCCTGCATATCACCCTCACTCAGAAGAGGAAATACCGCTGCGCGAGCGGCAGCCGCGCCGCCGCGCGTGGTTCGATGCGCTCGCCATCGATCGTGACGACATAACGCTCCGGATCGATTGCGATCTTCGGCAGTGCATCGTTCAGCGCCATGTCTTTCTTGCCAATCCGCCGCGTATGGCGAACGGGCAGCAGCGCCCGATCGCGCGTCGCGGGCAACGTTCCAGCCGCCAGCGACGCGCCGGAGACGAACGTCCAGCAAGTCGCCGACGGTGCCCGGCCAAATCCTCCAAACATCGGACGATACCGCACGGGTTCCGGCGTAGGGATTGACGCGCCCGGATCCCCCATCGCCGCGGCCGCGATGAGTCCTCCTTTCAGCACCAGATCGGGCTTCACGCCGAAGAACGCCGGGTGCCATAGCACCAGGTCCGCCATCTTGCCGACCTCGATCGATCCTACGTAGTCGGCGATCCCATGCGAGCGCGCCGGGTTGATCGTGTACTTCGCGACGTAGCGTTTGATGCGCTGGTTGTCGTTCCGGCCGTCGCCCGGCAGGGGGCCGCGCGCTTCTTTCATGACGTGCGCCGTCTGCCACGTGCGCGTGATCACTTCACCTACACGTCCCATCGCCTGCGAATCGGACGACATCATGCTGATTGCCCCGAGATCGTGCAGCACGTCCTCGGCCGCCATCGTTTCCGGACGGATGCGCGATTCCGCGAACGCGACGTCCTCCGGCGCCTGAGGGTTGAGGTGATGGCACACGAGCAGCATGTCGAGGTGCTCGTCGAGCGTGTTCACCGTGTAGGGCATCGTCGGATTCGTACTCGACGGCAGGACGTTCGGCTCCGCGCAGACACGCAGGATGTCTGGCGCGTGGCCCCCTCCGGCCCCTTCGCTGTGGTAGGTGTGGATGGTGCGTCCCTTGAAGGCGGCGATCGTCTGCTCGACGAAGCCCGACTCGTTGAGCGTGTCCGTGTGAATCGCGACCTGCACGTCGTATTCGTCCGCGACGCCCAGCGCGGTATCGATCGCCGCGGGTGTCGTCCCCCAGTCTTCGTGCAGCTTCAATCCTGCCGCGCCCGCTGCGATCTGCTCGACGAGCGCTGCAGGCGTTGCCGCATTTCCCTTACCGAGGAATCCGAAATTCATCGGCAGGCTGCCCGTGGCCTCGATCATCCGGTGCAGGTTCCACGCGCCCGGCGTGCACGTTGTCGCGCGGGTACCTTCGGCGGGACCCGTGCCACCGCCGATCATCGTCGTGATGCCGCTGTAGAGCGCCTCCCAGACCTGTTGGGGAGCGATGAAGTGGATGTGCGCGTCGATGCCGCCGGCAGTCAGAATGCGATGCTCGCCGGCAATGATCTCGGTTGAGGGACCGATGGCGAGGCCGGGCGTGACGCCGTCCTGGACGTCGGGGTTGCCGGCCTTGCCGAGCGCGCAAATGCGGCCGTCGCGCACGCCGACGTCCGCCTTCACGATGCCCCAGTAGTCGAGCACGATCGCGTTCGTGATGACGAGGTCGGGCGCTCCATCGGCACGTGATACCTGCGACTGCCCCTGCCCATCACGAATTACCTTTCCGCCGCCGAACGTGACCTCTTCGCCGTACGTGGCAGAATCACGTTCGATTTCGAGGAGAAGGCCGGTGTCGCCGAGCCGGACGCGATCGCCGGTGCTGGGGCCGTACAGGCCGACGTAGGCGTCGCGCGCGATCCTCATCGGCGGTCCAGTGGCCCGTTGACGCGCGCGCTCATGCCGCGGGCGATGCGCAGGCCTGCGAGTGGAATCAAGGAGATGTCGCGCGCTTCACCGGGCTCGAAGCGCAGCGAGGTGCCCGCCGGAATGTCGAGCCGCCGGCCGTACGCAGCCTGACGATCGAACCGCAGCGCATCGTTGACCTCGAAGAAATGTGTGTGGGATCCGATCTGGATCGGCCGATCGCCGGCATTCTCGACGCGGACCGTCACCGGAAGGCGCGCGGCGTTCAGCTCGACGATGCCGCTCTCGAGAAAGTATTCGCCCGGCACCAAAACGAAGAACTCCTACCGGATCGGATCGTGAACGGTGACCAGCTTCGTGCCGTCGGGGAACGTGCCTTCGACCTGGATTTCCCGAATCATCTCCGGGACTCCCTCCATCACGTCGGCGCGCGACAGGACGTGCGTTCCGAAGTCCATCAGTTCCGCGACCGAGCGGCCATCCCTGATGCCTTCGAGGACTTCCGCGCTGATGAGCGCGACCGCTTCCGGGTGATTCAGCTTCAGCCCGCGGGACTTCCGGCGGCGCGCGACGTCGGCGGCCGTGAACACGAGCAGCTTGTCGATTTCGCGCTCGGTGAGCCTCACGACGCGCGATCCACAGCCGCCTGCAGCTGCGGCATGATCCGCGTCAGCGTCGCCATCATCTCCTGCACCACGCGCGGCACGCGCTCGCCGGTGCGATAGACCCAGCCGGTTTCGCGCACGAGCTGCTGCCCGCGGATCCGCGCCACGTGCAGCGATCCCCCCTGCGTTTCCCGCTCGACGGGAGAGAAGGGGACGATGCTCATGCCGAGGCCGGATGCGACCATCGACTTGATGATCTCGACGTTCTCCGTTTCCGCCACAACGCGCGGCTTGATCTGCTCGCGGACGAAGAACTCGTCGAGCGTCCGCCGCGTGTTGGAGCCTTGTTCGAAGACGACGAACGCCTGCCCGACGAGCGCACTGACGGGAATCGCGCCCTTCGTAGCCGCGAGCGGATGATCGACCGGCATTACGAGCATCAGCTCTTCACGCAGCACGGGCACGGCCGTAAACGCCTGGTCGTCGATGGGCAGTGTCAGCAGCGCGAGGTCCGCGCGGCGCGTCCGCAACCGGCGCAGCAGCCGCTGCTGGCCGCCGGTCGCGACCTTGATGTCCACGTGCGGGTGGTGCTTCTTGAATTCCTTCAGGAGCAGCGGGAAGACGTAGAGGCACACCGTCATGCCCCCGACGAGATTCAATGGCCCGCTGAGCGTCTTCTGCCGGTCCGTGATGCTCGCGGACGTGTCCCGGATGTCGCTGAAGACGCGATGACTCAGCTGCAGGATCGCCTCGCCGGCGGCCGTGATCTGGACCCGACGCCCGAGACGCACGAACAGCCGTTCGTGGAACTCATCCTCGAGCAGGAGAATCTGCCGACTGATGGCGGACTGCGAGACGTGGAGCTGAGCACCGGCGCCGGTGAAGGAGCCGGTTTCAGCGATGGCGCGGACGATTTCGAGTTGTCTGAGATCCATAACCCCGAATGCCCTTTGTAGGGTATCCGGAGCTAGAAGGGAAATAGAAAGTTTTTATTCGAACTATGCGTGCTGCTTATATCAGCGGACGGTGAGAGTGCCCTTCATGTCTCTGCACTTCTCGTCTTGCGACAGGGCGCAGTAGATGGGCCACGAGCCGGCCTGATCTGCCCGGAACTCGAACGTTACGGACTGGCCGGCGCCCGCCCGCTTCGAGATGCGATATGGACCGTCGATCGTGAAGCTGTGCGCGATGTCTTTGGCCGTGAACGTGACCTTCACGAGGTCGTTGCGGTTTACCGACAGGGAGGCGGGGGAGAACGCATAGTGGTCGCCGCTGACCGCGAACTCGCGAACCTGTCCTTGATCCTGTGCGGCCGTCCGGACGAGGAACAGCACCGCTGCGGCGAGCGTTGCGAACGGGATCGATTGGCGCGCACGGATAGACATGAAGCCTCCCGTTTCATTAGACGTGCCGGTCGGCCAAAAGGTCGCCCACCTTCGCGCGGACGCTCCGGTGGGCGAGCCAGCACGTCCGTATGCGGATTATTCCCTGCGGGCGGGCGCGACCGGTTCAGCGGCCGCGGGCGGCGGCAGCAGCGCCTTGCGGCTGAGACGAATCTTCCCGGACGGATCGATGTTGATCACCTTGACCATCACCTGGTCCCCTTCCTTCAGTTCGTCGCGCACGTCCTTGACGCGATAGTGCGCGATTTCCGAGACGTGCAGCAGGCCGTCGAGGCCGGGCATGATCTCGATGAACGCGCCGAAGTCGGTGATGCGCTGAACCTTGCCCAGATACGTCTTGTTCAGCTCGGGCGTCGCGGTCAGCTCCTGGATGATGCCGATCGCCTTCGCCGCCGACGCTTCGTCGGCCGACGCGACGTTCACCGTCCCGTTGTCCTCCACGTCGATCTTCACGCCGGTCCGCTCGATGATGCTGCGAATCATCTTGCCGCCCGGGCCGATGACGTCGCGGATCTTGTCGACCGGGATCTTGATCGTGACGATGCGCGGCGCGTGCGCGGACACGTCCGAGCGCGACTGCGCCAGCGTCTCCTGCATCTTGCCGAGAATGAACATCCGCCCCTGGCGCGCCTGCTCGAGCGCCTTGGTCATGATCTCGGCGTTGATGCCCGAAACTTTAATGTCCATCTGCAGGGCGGTGATGCCTTCCGCGGTGCCGGTGACCTTGAAGTCCATGTCGCCGTAGTGATCTTCCGCGCCGGCGATGTCGCTCAATACGGCGTACTTGCCGGTGGACTCGTCCATGATGAGTCCCATGGCGACGCCGGCGACGGGCTTCTTCAGCGGCACGCCGGCATCCATCATCGCCAGCGACCCGCCGCAGACCGACGCCATCGACGACGAGCCGTTCGACTCGAGGATGTCGGAGACGATGCGGACGGTGTAGGGGAACTTGTCCTCCTCGGGCATCATCGGCGTCAGTGCGCGCTCGGCGAGCGCGCCGTGTCCGATCTCGCGCCGGCCGGGGCCGCGGAGGAACTGGACTTCACCGACCGAGAACGGCGGGAAGTTGTAGTGGAGCATGAAGCGCTTCCACACCTCGCCGTCCATCGTTTCGATCTTCTGCTGGTCGTCGGCGGTGCCGAGCGTCGCGGTGACGAGCGCCTGCGTTTCGCCGCGCGTGAACAGGGCTGAGCCGTGGGTGCGCGGCAGCACGCCGACTTCGATCGTGATCGGGCGGATCTGGTCGAATTTGCGGCCGTCGAGCCGCCGGCCGCGCTCGAGGGCCTCGTCGCGCATGACCTTCTCTTTCAATTCCTTGAAGATGGCCTTGGCTTCGCTGCGGCGCTCGATTTCGGCGTCGGGGATGCTGGCCACGAGGTTCGCGAGAACCTCGTCGACCGTCCCGTAGTTCTCCAGCTTGTCCTTGATGCGCATCGCGTCAGCGAGCGGGCCGTACGCCTTTTCTTCGACTTCGCGATAGAAGCCCTTGTCGAATTCCTTCTTCGCGACCGTCTTCTTCGACTTGCCGGCCTGCTTCGCGAGCGCCTCGATGCCCGCGATGATTTCCTTGATCGCGTTGTGCGCGGTCTCGAGCGCGGTCACCATGTCCTTCTCGGTGACTTCCTTCGCGCCCGCTTCCACCATCACGATGCCGTCGTTCGTGCCCGCGACGATCAGATCGAGCTGGCTCGCCTTGCGCTGCTCGAACGTCGGGTTGATCATGAACTTGCCGTCGATCTGCCCGACGCGAACGCCGGCGATCGTCTTCTCGAACGGAATCGTCGACAATGCGAGCGCGGCCGAGGCGCCGGTGATCGCGAGGACGTCGGTGTCGTTCTCCGCGTCCGCCGAGAGCACGAGCGCGATGATCTGCGTCTCGTGGCGCCAGCCGGCGGGGAACAGCGGACGGATCGGCCGATCGATCAGGCGGCTCGTGAGCACTTCCTTCTCGCTCGGCTTCCCCTCGCGCTTGAAGAACCCGCCGGGGATACGCCCCGACGCGTAGGTGTTTTCCTTGTAATCAACGGTCAGCGGAAGGAAGTCGATGCCCTCGCGCGGGTTCGTTGCCGCGCAGGCGGTGACGAGGACGACTGCGTCCCCCGAGCGGACGAGCACGGAGCCGTCTGCCTGTTTGGCCATCCGGCCGGTTTCGATGGAGATCCTGCGACCCCCGACGGAAATATCGCGTGTGTGCATTGTGCTGTCTTTCGAAATGAGCTGCGCCAGCTTCCAGTTGTGTGCGCGGATTTACTTGCGGATTCCGAGGCGCTTAATCAGTTCGGCGTAGCGGTCCGTGTCCTTGCGCTTCAGATAGTCGAGGAGACGGCGGCGCTGGCCGACCAACTTCAGCAGGCCGCGGCGCGAATGGTGGTCCTTCGCGTGTGACTTGAAATGTTCGGTGAGGTAGCTGATGCGCTCGCTGAGGAGCGCGACCTGCACTTCGGGGGATCCGGTATCGCCTTCGTGGGTCTTGTACGTGCTGATGACTTCGGTCTTGCGTTCCTTACTGAACACGATGGATCCTTCCACGCACGGTCCAGACATCGACGCGGAATGCGCCGCACCGGGCCCGCCGTTGTCCGTATTTCTAGACGGTTCAGTATTTTACCTCAGTACCAGCAGGGGATGCAAAAGCCCGTCGGGGCGCCCTTCGGCGACCGACAGGACCTCTCCGCTGGCATCGAGAACCCTGACCCGGTCACCTGACCGAACGGCGGATGCCACCGCAAGATGATGGGGCGCGAGACTGTTCCCATTGCCCGCACGGCGCAGCCCTTCCTCAGTCAACGTCACGGCAGGAAGGTCCGACAGGAGCGTATTCAGCGGGATCAGCCGCTCCGCCGCCGCGGGACCCGCGGCCTCGAGCACGTCCAGCGTCGCAGCCTCCTCGACGCGGAAGCGTCCCACGCGCGTCCGGCGCAGCGCTTCCAGGTGCGCGCCGCATCCGAGGACCTGCCCGATGTCATGTGCGAGCGAGCGGACGTAGAAGCCGGAGCTCGCCACCACGCGCAAGCGGAGCGGCGGCGCTGCGTCGATGTCCGATATCCGATGTCCGGGATCCGATGTCGGGTGTCCGATGTCCGATGTCCGATGACCGATGACCGATGACCGATGACTGATGTCCGACGCGGGTAGAACTTCTAACTCTCGGACGGTTACTTGCACCGGTTTGAGTTCGACTACCTCATTCTTCCGCGCCTTCTCGTAGGCCCGCACGCCTTCAATCTTCTTTGCTGAGAACGGTGGCGGGAGCTGCGGATAGGTACCGAGGAAGTCGGGCAGGATGCGGGTGAGATCTTCCGGCTGAAGCCGGAAGCCACGCTGTTCTTCGTCCGAGAGCTGAGTGGCTTCCGCCTTGAGGCGGAAGGCCTCTTCCTTCAGGCGGGCCTCCTCCAGCGACTGCGAGTCATACGTCGGCGTTGCGATCCCCAGCCGGATATCCGCGATGTACTCCTTCTCATCGGCGACGAGAAACTGCGACAGACGCGTGGCGTGACCGACCAGCAGAACGAGCAATCCTGTCGCGAGTGGATCGAGCGTGCCGGTGTGGCCGATGCGCTTCGCCTTCAGCAGCCGCCGCGTAACCGCGACGATGTCATGGGAAGTCGGACCTGATGGCTTGTCGACGAGCAGGGCGCCGTGAAGTGCTCGCTGCCCGGGAGGTGTCATCGCTGGCTTCTGCCCGACAGCGCGGCCGTCAAGGCCGCGTCTGCACCCCAAGCTCGATTGCGTCCGCGAGCTCTTTCAGCACGCCCTGGCGGATCGCCGGAAGCGGCCCCTTGGTCTTGAATCCCGCCGCGTTCTTGTGCCCGCCGCCGCCGTGGCGCGCGGCGATCGCGCGCACGTCGACGTCGTACTTCGAGCGCATGCTCACGTGCAGGTCGCCGTCGGCGCCGAGTTTGAAGAACACGACCGCGTGGATTTCGCGCGCCGTCAGCGGAAGGTTGATCAGCCCCTCCGTGTCGTTATACGTCGTCCCCGTCGCGTTCATGATGTCGTCGTTGAGATACATGACGGCGAGGCGGCCCCTGTCGAGGAGCTCCATCTCCGCAAGGAGGGCGCCGATCAGTTTCAGCTTGCCGAAGCTGTTCTGGTCGAAGACGCGCCGCGCCATCGTGGCCGGGCTCACGCCCGCTTCGACGGTCTGGCGGCAGATCTCGAACGTCTTCGGCGTGATGTTCGAGTAGTGAAAGGATCCGGTGTCGGTCAGGATCGCGAGATAGACGTGCGTCGCGACTTCGATCGTCAGCGGGACGCCGAGCGCCACGATCAGGTCGTAGACCATCTCGCCGCACGCGGCGGCGCCGAGGTCGATCCAGTTCAGATTGCCGTAGTAGGTGTTTCCCTGGTGATGATCGATGTTGATCGTGAAGCGTCCTTCGAGGCCGGCCACGCCGGTGCGCTTCAGGTCCCCCGACTCCATCACGATGAGCGCTTCGGCGTCACGCTCTTCGATCGCCCGGGTGATCTCGATGTGATCGACGCCGGGAAATTCCATGTAGTGATCGGGCGCCGGGTCGGCGTTGACGATCCGGATTTCCTTGCCCAGCGCCACGAGCGCGTAGGCCATGGCGAGCTGGGAGCCGATGGAGTCACCGTCGGGACGCGCGTGCGAGCTGATCAGGAACCGCTGGCGCGCGTGAATCGCATCGCAAATCTCAGTCTTCGGATTCGTCGTCATCGGAGGGGGAGCGGTTGGCCGCTTCTGCTTTGAGGTTCTGGAGAATCTGCTCGATCCGGTCCTGGCGGGCGATCGATTCGTCGTAGAAGAACTGCAGCTCCGGCGCGCGCCGCAGCCGGAGCCGCTGCGCGATTTGCCGGCGGAGGAACGGCGTCGCCCGGCCGAGCGCCTTCGCCGTTTCACGCAGCGCTTTCTCGTCCCCCATCGACGTGTAGTACACGCGCGCCAGCTGAAGATCGGGGGACACCTTGACGGTCGTCAGCGTGATGAAGCCGACGCCCGGGTCGTGCACGTCGCGTGCGAGAAGCGTCGAGAGCTCGTCTCGAATCGCTTCTCCCACACGTTCTGGACGATTGCCCATCTATGCCGTGGCTGCGACCCGTTCCACGACGAAGGCCTCGATCACGTCGCCGACCTTGATGTCGTTGAACTTCTCGAAGCCGATGCCGCACTCGAATCCGGCCTTCACCTCGGACACGTCGTCCTTGAAGCGCCGCAGCGAGCCGATCTTGCCTTCGTGGATGACGACGTTGTCGCGCAGCAGCCGCGCCTGCGTGTCCCCGGAGCGCGCGATGCGTCCCTCGGTGACCATGCAGCCCGCGATGGTGCCGAACTTCGGCGTCTTGAACGTGTCGCGCACTTCCGCCGACCCGATGCGCACTTCCTTGAGCGTCGGCTCGAGGAGGCCCGTCATCGCCTTCTTCATCTCGTCAACCACGTTGTAGATGACGGAGTGGAGGCGGATGTCGACCTTGTCGCGATCCGCGACGTCGACCGCGTTGCGATCCGGCCGCACGTTGAAGCCGATCACGATGGCGTTCGATGCTGCGGCGAGCAGCACGTCGGACTCGTTGATCGCGCCGACGCCGCCGTGGATGATGCGGATCTTCACGCGATCGTCGCTGAGCTTCGTCAGCGTATCGGCGAGCACTTCCGCCGATCCCTGCACGTCCGCCTTGACGATGATCGGCAGCTCCTTCATGCCGCCTTCGGCGAGCTGGGCCTGGAGCGACTCGAGCGTGAGCCGCGCGCCCTTCGCGCCGAGCGCTTTGTCCTTCGCCTGCATCTGCCGGAACTGCGCGATCTGCCGGGCCTTGGCCGCGTCTTCCAGAGCCTGGAAGGCGTCGCCCGGCTGCGGCAGCCCGCCCAGGCCGAGCACTTCGACCGGTGTCGCCGGCGGAGCGCTCTTGATCGACTTGCCGCGGTCGTCGATGAGCGCGCGCACCTTGCCGACAATCGTGCCGGCGATGAGCATGTCCCCGACGCGCAGCGTGCCGTCCTGAACGAGGATCGTCGCGACGGGGCCGCGTCCCTTATCCAGCTTCGCCTCGAGCACGGTGCCCGATGCGTTCCGCTTCGGATTGGCCTTCAGCTCGCTCAGTTCCGTGACGAGGAGGACCATCTCGAGCAGCGCCGGGATGTTCTCGCGCTTCTTCGCCGACACCGGCACAGTGACCGTCTGGCCGCCCCAGTCTTCCGGCACGAGCCCGAGGTCCGACAGCTCCTTCTTCACGCGGTCGGGGTTCGCATTCGGCTTGTCGATCTTGTTGATCGCGACGAGGATCGGCACGCCGGCCGCCTTCGCGTGATCGATTGCTTCACGCGTCTGCGGCATGACGCCGTCGTCGGCCGCCACGACCAGAACGACGACGTCGGTGACGCGGGCGCCGCGCGCGCGCATCATCGTGAACGCTTCGTGACCCGGCGTGTCGAGGAAGACGACGTTGCGCTCGCCGACCTGCACCGAGTAGGCGCCGATGTGCTGCGTGATGCCGCCTGCTTCGCGCTCCGCGACGCGCGTTTCGCGGATCGCGTCGAGCAGCGTCGTCTTGCCGTGGTCGACGTGCCCCATGACCGTGACGACGGGGCCACGCGTGACGAGGTCCTCCGGCTTCGCCTCCTCGGACTCGACCTGGAGCAGTTCCTCTTCGAACGACTGCATCTTGACGTCGGCGCCGAACTCGCGCGCGATCATCGACGCCGTTTCCGTGTCGACAGTGGAGTTGATGGTCATCATCATGCGTTTGTCCATCAACTTCTTCAGGACGTCCTTCGCCTTGACGTCCAGCTTCGTCGCGAGGTCCGACACCGTCATGCCCTCGGCGAGCGTGATCGTGCGCGTGACTGGCGGCGGCGGCGCGCTCGACGGAGGCGGCGGCTGTACGCGCGGCTGCTCGCGGCGCGGGCCCGAGGGACGCGGTCCCGACGGGCGCGGCGGAGGCGGACGATAACCGGGGACCTGCGGCCGTTGCGGCTGCGAAGGCCGCACGGGCTGCGACGGCAGCGGACGTGGTCCGCCCATTGGCGCCTGCGGGCGCGGATACGCACCCTGCCGCGGCGGTCCACCCGGACGCGCCGTCGCCGGTGCTCCTGCTGCCGGACGCGGCGCGGCGGGCTTGCTCAGATTTCCCGTGGCTGCCGGCGGCGGCGTCGCCGGTTGCGGCGGGCGCACAAGCAGCGGACGGCGAGGCGGCGCGGGTGGCGCCTGACCGGTCTTCGGATCTTCGACCCGCAGACGCAGCGTCGGCGGAACGACGCGACCCGGCATCGCAGTCGGACGCGGCGGCGCCGCGGACGGAGTGCCCGCTTCGGGCTGTTCATCCACGTCCGGTGGTTCCATGACGCGGGCAGGCGCTGGTTCGGGCGCCCGGTGAGTAACAACGGGCGGCGTCTCAACGGATGCCGCGGCGGCAGGCGCGGGCACGTGGACTTCCGGTTCGGGCGCAGGCGGAGGCGGCGGTTCGACGTGAACCGACGGCTCCGGAATGACCGTCGCGGCGGGCGTCGCGATGATGCCAGGCTCCGCGGTCAGCGGCGCGGCCACGACCGGTTCGGCGGCCGGTGCGGCCGGCTTTGCGGTCTTGACCAGGCGCGGCGCCGGCATCGCGGGCGCGGCAGGCTTCGCCGGCTCCGCCGCTTTGCCGCCGGGCTTCTTGAGCCCGCCGCTCTTCGCCGGGCCGGGCGTATCCGCGAACGACGCGTTCGTCGGAATCTTGATGTTCCGCTGCCGCGCCTGCTTCCCGACGAACTCGCGCGCGACGACCTCTTCGATCGTGCTCGATGCGCTCTTCACCTCGATGCCGTGGTCCTTTTTGAGAAGGGCCATGACTTCCTGGCTCGAGAGGTTGAGCAGCTCCGCGACCTTATAAATCCGGACTGTTGCCAAAAATAAGACCTCTTTATTTACTTCGCTCCGTGGGGCCCCTGGAAGTGCCCCACCTCGCTGCGCGCTCGGGCCGCCGCTACGCGGCGGTCCCCTCCGGCCCTCGCTTGCGGCCGCAGGCGCTGGCGCGCGTCTTACTCCGCCTTCGCTTCTTCCGCCGTCTCCGTCACCGCCGTCTCCGTCACGGTTTCCGAGCTTGCTGCTTTCAGCTTCTCTTCTTCCGCCTTCACATCTTCCGCCTTCACATCTTCCGCCTTCACATCTTCCGCCTTCTCGTCTTCCGTCTTCTCGTCTTCCGTCTTCGCTTCTTCCGTCTTCGCTTCTTCCGGCTTCGCTTCTTCCGGCTTCGCTTCGAGCGCGCCGAACTGCGCTTCGACTTCCTTGCGCTTCTCTTCTTCGCTCTTGATGTCGATCTTCCAGCCGGTCAGCTTCGCGGCGAGACGGACGTTCTGCCCCTTCTTGCCAATCGCGAGGGACAGCTGCTTGTCCTCGACCACGACTTCCATGACCTTCTCGGCGTCGTCCACGATCGACACGCGCTGCACCTTCGCCGGGCTGATCGCGTTCGTCACGAAGAGGACGGAATCTTCCGACCACTCGACGATGTCGATCTTTTCGCCGCGAAGCTCGCGGATGATCGACTGCACGCGCGTGCCCTTCATGCCGACGCAGGCGCCGACCGGATCCACATCGCGCTCGCGCGAATAGACCGCGACCTTGGCGCGATCGCCCGCCTCGCGAACGGCGCCGCGAATCATTACGGTGCCGTCATAGATCTCCGGCACTTCCTGCTCGAACAGCTTGATCAAGAGGGCCGGGTCGGTGCGGGACAGCACGATCTGCGGTCCCTTCGCGCTCCGGTTCACGCCGCGGATGACGGCACGCACGCGGTCACCGACCGCGTAGTTCTCGGCGCGCGACTGTTCCTTGCGCGGCAGCTGCGCCTCGATCCGCCCCAACTCCATGATGATGTCGCCATTCTCGAAGCGCTTGACGACGCCGCTCACCACCTCGCCGACGCGGTTGCTGTACTCGGCGTAGACGTTCTCGCGCTCCGCCTCGCGGACCTTCTGGAAGATCACCTGCTTGGCGGTCTGCGCCGCAATGCGGCCGAGATCCTCGGTCGGACGCGGAAATTCGACTTCCATGTCCACTTCCGCTTCGTCGCCGTACAGCTGCTGCGCTTCCGCGAGCGAAATCTGGTTGGGCGGATCGGTTACTTCGTCGACGATGCGCTTCACGGCGCAGAGCTCGATCTGCCCCGTGTCAGTGTTGAACCGCGCGCGCAGCGTCTCGTTCTTGTAGCGCTTCCGGGCGGCCGCTTCGATCGCGTCCTGCACGGCGCCGATGATGATCTCAGGCTCGACGCCCTTTTCTTTGGCGATGGCGTCGATCTGCTGTAACAGCGGGTTCTGCATAAATCAGTTACCAGTTTCCAGTTGCCAGTTTCCAGTTACCAGTTTCTGGCAATTTAGAATTCCACGTCCAGGTTCGCCCGCTTGATCCGGTCGAGCGGCACCCGGTGCGTCTTCCGTCCTTCTTCCAGCATCACGGCGCCGTCCTCGACGCCCTTGATGCGTCCCGCGAACGCGCTCTGGCGCTCGATGGGCTCTCTCGTCACGATCTTCGCGAGCCGTCCGCTGAACCGGCGATAGTCCGCCTCGTGCCGCAGCGGCCGATCCAGGCCCGGCGACGAGACTTCGAGCGTGTATTTCTCGCCCAGATCCGTCCCGAATTCGTCTTCCACATCGAGCAGCGCGCTCAGGTCCTGGCTCACGCGCTGGCAATCCTCGATGCCGACGCTTTCCGCCGGCGTTTCGACGCGTCCCAGGTCCGGCCGGTCGATCACGACCCGCAGCACCATCCCGATTGGCTCGCGGCGTAACTGGACGTCGAAAATTTCGAGCCCGTAGCTGTTCGCGACGCGCTCGGCCGCCGCCCGCAGCCGGGTGATTTCTTCAGCTTTCGGCGTAATTCGGCCCCTGAAAAACAAAAAGTGGGCAACCGGCCCACTGTCAGAAACCCCCCCGCGCCTAGCACTCAATAGTATACAGGATCTTCCCACTCAGAGTAGCTTCCACCTTTACGTGGAAGGAGCCACCACCAGATCGTATCCCTGAGCTCCCACGACGCGCGCCTTGATGAGCTGACCCTTCGAGTAAAGCGAAGAATCTGTATCGGTGAGATACACAACCGGATCGATGTCGGGCGCCTGCCCCTCGAGCCGGCCCTGCAACACGAGCTCGTGCTCGGGCGATGGGCCATCGATGAGCACGTCGACCTCGCTGCCGATGCGCGCTTCCTGTTTCCGCGCCACGATCTGCTGCTGAAGCTTCATCATCCGGTCGCGACGCTTCCGCTTCGTCGCCGCCGGCACGTCGTCCTTTACGGCGTATGCGCGCGTGCCTTCTTCGTGCGAGTACGTGAAGACGCCGACGTGATCGAACTCGGTATCGCGGATGAATCCTTCGAGCTCCGCGAGCTCGCGTTCGGTTTCGCCAGGGAACCCGACGATGAACGTCGTCCGCAGCGTGACGCCCGGGACGCGACCGCGAATGCGCGCGAGGAGCGCATCGTAGGTCTTCCGGTTGCCCGGCCGGCGCATCCGCTTGAGGACGTCCGCCGACGCGTGCTGCAGCGGCAGATCCACGTACCGGCAGACCTTCTCGCACTCCGCCATCGCGGCCAGAACGTCATCGGTGATCGTCGTCGGATAGAGATACAGCAGCCGGATCCACTCGATGCCATCAACCTCATTCAGCTCGCGCAGCAGCTTCGCGAGCGCGCCGCGCTCCTGCCGATCAATCCCGTAGAAGGTCGTGTCCTGCGAGATGAGCAGCAGTTCCTTCACGCCTCGCGCCGCCAGCGCACGCGCCTCCGCGACGATCGACTCGCGCGTGCGGCTCCGATACTCGCCGCGCAGGGTCGGAATGATGCAGAACGCGCACGTGTAGTCGCACCCTTCGGCGATCTTCATGTAGGCGAAGTGGCGCGGCGTCGTCAGGACACGCGGGGTATCGGCGTCGTAGATGTAGGTCGGCGCCGGCGGTCGATGTCCAATGTCCGATGTCCGGGTATCGATGACCGATGACTGTGTGTCGATGGTCGATGACCGACGGCCGATGCGTGACTTGTGGAAAATCAGAGGGCGAACTTCGCCGCCTGCCGCACCGTTCACATCGGACATCGGATATCGGCCATCGGCCATCGGGCTTCGACCATCGGCCTTTGGATATCGGCCATCGGACATTGGCCCCACCGCGTCGACGATGCCCGGCAGTTCGCCGGTGCCCAGGAGTGCGTCGATCTCGGGGATCTCTTTGCGCAGCTCGTCGCGATAGCGCTCCGCCAGGCATCCCGTAACGACAAGGCGCGAGCATTTGCCGTCGCGCTTCTGCTGCGCCATCTCGAGAATCGTGTCGATCGACTCCTGCTTCGCGTTGTCGATGAACGCGCAGGTGTTGATGACAATGACGTCGGCGTCGTGCGAGTCGGCCGTGATCTCGTGACCCGCCTGCTGGGCGTACCCCAGCATCACCTCGCCATCGACGAGGTTCTTCGGACATCCGAGCGAAACAAAACCGACTTTCATGCCTGGTGCTGCTTGTCTTTCTTTACAGGAGTTACAAGAGATCAGGAGAAGGTAAAGGCTCCTGAACTCCTATAACTCCTGTTCAAATCTTCATGGGTACATGCGGTACAGCATGCGTGGATACGGAATGGCCTCCCGAAGGTGCTCGAGGCCGCAGATCCAGCTGACGACACGCTCGATGCCCATGCCGAAGCCGCCGTGGGGAACGGTGCCGTACCGGCGTAGATCGAGATACCACTCGAAGGCTTCCTGCGGCAGATCGTGTTCCTTGATACGCCGCAGCAGCAGGTCGAGATCGGAGATACGCTCGCCGCCGCCGATGATCTCGCCGTAACCTTCGGGGGCGAGGACGTCCACGCCGAGCGCGACTTCCTCGCGCTGCGGATCGGGATTCATGTAGAACGCCTTCACCTTCGAAGGATAGCGGTGCACGCAGATCGGCCGATCAAACTCCTCCGAGAGCGCGGTTTCATCGGGCGCGCCGAAGTCGCCGCCCCACTCGAACGGCAATCCTTTCTTCTTCAGGATCTCGACCGCCTCGTCGTACGAGACGCGCGGAAACGGTGACCGAACGTTCTCGAGCTTCGACGTGTCGCGCTCGAGGACCTGCAGCTCGCGCTTCCGTTTGTCGAGCGCGCGGCCGACGACGTAGGTCACGAGTCCCTCGGCGAGCTCCATGACATCGTCGAGCGTCGCAAATGCCATCTCAGGTTCGACCATCCAGAACTCGGTCAGATGGCGGCGCGTTTTCGACTTTTCCGCGCGGAACGTCGGGCCAAACGCATAGACCCGGCCGAGCGCCATCGCGTTGGCCTCGTTATAGAGCTGCCCGCTCTGCGTGAGGTATGCCGTCGTGTCCTCGAAATACTGGACGGGGAACAGCGTCGTGGTGCCTTCGCAGGCGGCCGGCGTAAAGATCGGCGTGTCTGCGAGGATGAATCCGCGCCCGTTGAAGAAGTCGCGGACGGCGCTGATCACCTCGTGGCGCACGCGCAGAATTGCCTGCTGCCGCTGCGAGCGGATCCAGAGGTGCCGGCGATCCATCAGGTAATCGACGCCGTGCTCCTTCGGCGTGATGGGGAAGTCCTTCGCTTCCGAGACGATTTCGATAGACGAGACGTCGAGCTCGTAGCCGCCCGGCGCGCGCGCGTCGGCGCGCGCGGTGCCGTCCACGATCAGCGCGCTTTCCTGCGCGAGGTGATCGGCGCGCTTGAACATCTCTTCGCCGACCGCCTGCTTCGACATCACGCACTGGATGAAGCCACTGCCGTCGCGCACCGTGAGGAAATGGATCTTCCCGCTCGAACGCCGGTTGTGCAGCCATCCGCGCAGCCGCACCGCCTGCCCTTCGAACTTCGCGATGTCCTCGATGTAAGTGACCGTCATGTCAGTACGCCATCAGCTTTTCGAACTTCTTCCGCGCCGCCTGAGCCTTCTGCAGCACCTCGGCCGGCGTGCTCAGGTTCGCGAGCTCCATCAGGTACGTCCCGTCGTACCCGACCTTCTGCATCGTCATCAGCGCGATGTCCCAGTTGATCCGTCCGTCGAACGGCGCGAGGTGCTCGTCTTTCTTGCCGTTGTTGTCGTGCACGTGCGTCGTGACGAGATGCTCGGCAACGGCTTCGATCGCATCGACCACGTCACCCATGAGGAACGCGTGGCCGAAGTCGAGACAGATCCCGGTCTGCGGAAAATCAAGGTCCCGTTCCAGCATCGTGACGAGCGAAGCGGCGTCCGAAAGCGGGTTCGGAATCGTCTCGAGCGCCACTTTGATCGCGACCGGCTCCGCCAGCCTGCAGATGTCCTCGACGCTGCGGAACGCAGCCGTCCTGTTGTTCTCGCCTCCCTGGACGGTGGGTGTACCGAGGTGCACGACCAGCACGTCCGTCGTGATCTCGCGGGCGATGTTCAACGCGAGGTCGACTTCTCGCACCGCCGCCTGCCGCTGCGCCGTGTCGCCGACCGCGTTCGAGATCGTGGCGCCCCATTTGTCTCCGCCGTGCATGCTTTCCACGATCGGCGCGTGGACGCCGTGCAGCGCCAGCCCCGTTTCGTTCAGCCACCCAGAGAGCTCTTTGATTGCAGACGGATCGTGATAGTCGAAGTGGCTGCGCGTGGCGAACACTTCGACCGCCTCGAACCCGTGCGCCGCAATCAACGCCAGGTGCTCCCGGCTCAGGCGCTGGTCGTGAAACAGGTGTGTGGAAATACCGAAACGCATGGTGAGCTTAAGTGTCCAGGACGAAACTACTTATTGTAGCAGGGACTACCGGAACTCTTCGACGTAGGTCGCCAGGAGGTCTCGCAGGCGCTCGAAACGGGGCTGTTGATCGAGGTTGTCGCGGACGTAGCGCAGCGTGCGCGGGATGTACTGAATGTAGACCGGGTTCCGGCGCGCGGTCGTCTGGTAGCCGAATGTGCCAAGCGCCTTGAGGTTGCGCTGCAACGCCATCACGTCGAAGCGCCGGCGGAAGTCAGGATCTTCGCCCGCCACACCCTTCACTGCGAGAAAGTACGCGATGAGCTCGTTGACCGTACTCTCCGGAAGGTCCACGTATGCATCCCGGAGCAGCGATACCAGGTCGTACGTGTCGGGCCCCATGCGCGCGTCCTGGAAATCGATGATGTACAGCTGTCCCTCGCTGAGCATCAGGTTGCGACTGTGGTAATCGCGATGACAGAGCACGCGCGGCTCCGACGCGAGCTCCCGCACGATCACCGAGAACTCTTCCCGCAGCATTGCGCGCTCGGCGTCGTTCAGCATCACGCCGCGATAAGCCTCGAGGAAATGCTTCGTGAAGAAGTCGAGCTCCCACGTCAGCTTCTCGACGTCGAATGAAATCCCGTAGGGCAGATAATCGGCCGACGCGAGCTGCTCGCCGCGCTTCTGCAACGTGGCGATGAGCGCAACCGCCTGGCGATACAGCGCCGCGTGTTCAGACGGCGTTGCGGCACCGAGATGCGCCTGCAAGGTCACGTCGCCGAGGTCCTGCAGCGCCAGGATGCCCAGATCCTCCGCGTGGCCAAGCACCTCCGGAATCGGCACGGGCATCTTCGCCATCAGCGTCGCGACGTTGACGAAGGGCAGCGTCCGTACGTCAAACGGCGTCGAATACAACGACAGCACGATCGACGTTTCGCCAGGGATCAGGATGCGGAAGTAGCGACGGTCCGATGCGTCAGGCGTCAGCGGGACGACGCGAGGATTGCCGGCGCTAAGGCCGGCGCGGTCGAGGTAGGCCTGAATCAGCTCGCGTGTGTCGTCCTGACGCCTCTCCATTTTTAGGACCGGGGAGCTTCGCCCCGCCGAACCCCCCAACACTTTTCTGGATCGCCGGGGACCCCTGCACCCCGGCTGGCTCGCTTCATTACGCGGCCGATTACGGGCCGCTCCATTCCGCTCGCTTGCTCGCGCTCCCTGGCCCGCCGTAGCAGCCTGGACATGCGTGGCTGCGAAGGCGGCCGCTCGCGTGGCTCACTCGCTGTCGGTCGTTCGCGTGTCACACCCATAATCTAATCGAGCTTGACGATCATCAACACACCGTTGTTGCGAACGATCGCGCAGCGGCTGTGGACGGCCCCGGCCGGTATCGTCACGTCGTCAGCGACAACGCACTCGGTGAGTGACGCGCCGGCGCCGACCTGGATGCGGTCCCACAACACGCACCGCGTGATCTGCGCGGATGGATCGACGACCACGTCCCGTCCCCAGCGCGGACGGCCGGAACGTCTGTCCGCGGCCGCGAGTTGGAGCGACGTCTGCAGCAGATCCGCCGGCGTACCGATGTCGTTGAATGACGCGTCGCTGACAAACCCCATGACCGACCCGCGGCGCGCCTGCATCAGTCGCGGATACACGCCGAGCACCGATTCCGCGGGGACGCCATCCTCCAGCGACATCAACGCGTCCGCCTCGATCACTTGAGGTCCGATGAAATGAAATGACGTCTCGGTGCTGCCGCGCCGTGTGAAACCTGTGACCGCGCCGTACGCGTCGAGCAGGACGCCACCGTATTTGTCCGGCCGCGGATTGGGAATCAGGGCCATCGTCACCAGCGCGCCGGTCCGGCGATGCTGTTCGATCATCGCCGCGAGATCGACATTCGTCAGCGTGTCGCTATTGACGACGACGAAGGTGCGCTCGGCGGTGCCGTCCAGCAGAAGCGGCAACGCGTGACGCGGTCCGCCGGCGGATCCGAGGACCGGCGACTCCCATGAGTAGCGGACGCGTGCGGCAAGATCGCTTCCGTCGCCCACGGCGGCGGTGATCGTCTCCGGCTTGTGGTGAAGATTGACGACGAGGTCGGCGAAGCCCTGCGCGACGAGCGAGCGAATCGTGCGCCGGGCGAGCGGCTCGCCGTCAACGGGGGCGGCGGCCTTCGCGCGCGCGAGCGTCAGGGGATGCAGGCGGGTGCCGAGTCCCGCGGCGAGGACGAGCGCCCGCATTTACTCGGCGCGATCGAAGAGCATGTCGCTGCCGTCGAGCCCGTACTCGTCGCGATACTTGAGGAACAATCCGCGGTAGGAATCGAGCACGTAATCGCCGGGCCGCCTGCCGAGCAGCCGCGCCATCGCCGCGATGCCCGGCTCGCTGCCTTCAATCTCGACGAACACGCCGACGGGCGTCTCGTCGATCGCGACGATCACTTCCTCGTGCGAGAACTCTTCGCGATACTTCTCGTAGCGGAACCAGACGTGAAAACCGAGCTCCTCGAAGATCTGCAGGAGTAGCATGCCGTCGCCGACGATCGTTTCGAGCTCGTCGCGCATTTTCATGTCGGACGGCTGCTGCACGGGTCCCTTGAACGTGATGCGGCTCTTGCCGTTCTCGACGCGGATGCGCAGCGCGCACTGGCGGCGGCGCAGGGATTCGTCCTCGGTGTCGAGAAGCGCGTCCTCCTGCAGCCGGCGGCCGAGCAGCGGCGTAGCGCCTGCCGCGAGCACGGCCGCGCGCGCCGACTCTACTGAGTCATACCTGAGCTTGATCTCACGCTCGACGATGGTCGTGATGCTCATGACCGGCCGATTATAGGGCCGTCGGGCGCCACGATCCACGCCAGAGCGCGTGCCGCACGAAGACGTACATCACGAAGACTTCGACCGCGAAGGCCGGAAAGCCAAGATATCCGGCGATGGGCATCTCGAAAACCTTGATGTTCGGCGGCACCGGCACGGTGTAAACCCACTTGCTGTGCGCCCAGTAGTTCCAGCATTCCC
Organism: Vicinamibacterales bacterium; assembly: GCA_035637115.1. GTDB lineage: Bacteria > Acidobacteriota > Vicinamibacteria > Vicinamibacterales > 2-12-FULL-66-21 > JAICSD01. Next base: position 15,139 of record DASPXV010000198.1, on the reverse strand, counting down.
AGAGAATCCCGCAAATCACCCCGGAGATCAGCAGGTTGACGAGCCGGCCGGGATGGCCGGATGCGAGATCTCCGCGCAGCGATTCCGCGCCGGTGCGCGCATTGAGCGGATCGAGCAGGAAGACGAAGCCCAGCCATACAGGCGCCGCCAGCCACGGTGATGGATGGATGATCGGAACGATGAGCATGGCCGCGCCGGCGATGATGCTGACCCAGGCAATCGCGTCGAGCGGAATCCGCATCGGATCGAGGCGGCGGAACGCCGGCGCGCGCCGGTCGCGGATCGCGCCGACGAGTTCCGCGCCGATGAGGATCGCCGGCCAGATCGTCGCGAACGACCACGCGTACCCGACGTACCGCACGAGGAGCGTCTCGGGAAGGCCGACGTAGTGCCAGTTGTGCAGGAAGTACTTGTTGTAGATCTCGAAGATGATCCACAGCGGCACGCTCGCGAGCGCGAGGAAGACCATTTCCGCGCGATCGTTCCTGATGGGGGATTCGCCGCGGCGCTTCCAGATCCAGCCGTCGGCGAACAGGATGAACCCGGTCCACGCGATGGGCGTGTGCCACGACCAGAACGGCTCGATTTTCGCGAACATGCCGGCCTGGGAGATCGCGATGATTCCGAGGCCGACCAGCGCCGAGACGGGAAAACGCCGGTTTCCCGTTTCCACTAGCGCTTCGTCATCGTGACGAAGACGTTGTTTCCATCGCGCCAGACCAGCATGAACACCGGCTGGCCAGGCTGCGCCTTCTGCAGCTCCCGCGTGATCTGGCTGACGTTGGCGACCTTCTGCCGATTCACTTCGAGAATGACATCACCCGGCAGCACGCCGCCGTTGACAGCGGGGCTGTTGCGTTCGAGATCGGAGACGATCGCGCCCCCCGCGTTCGACGGCAGATCGAGACGCCGCGCGATATCGGGGGTAATCGGATCGAGCGTCATGCCGAACCCCGTGGCGGTTGGCGTTGACTCGTTCGGGCTGGTGCCGCCGCGGCGCGCGCCACGCGACTGTTCCGCCTCGAGATCCAGCACGTCGATCACGACGTTGAGCGACTTGCGCTGGTTGTTGCGATAGACGACGACCGGCACGCTGGTGCCCGGCTTCGTGTTGACGACCATCGCGACGAGCGAGTCGCTGTCCTTCACCGGCTTGCCCGCGAACTCGATGATCACGTCGCCCGGTTGGATACCGGCCTTATCGGCAGGACCGTTCGGGTTGACGCTGTTGATCACCGCGCCACTGGCGCTCGGCAGGCCGAATGCTTTTGCCGTTTCCTCCGTGAGATGGTCCCTTGAGACCTCGACGCCTATCACTCCGCGGATGACCTTTCCGTTACGCAGCTGCGGCAGCAGATCGCGAATCGCATTGGTCGGCGTCGCGAACCCGATGCCGATATTCGCGGAGCGTTGGTCCGTGTAGATCGCCGTGTTCATTCCGATCACTTCGCCGCGCACGTTCAGCAATGGCCCGCCCGAATTGCCCGGGTTGATCGCCGCATCGGTCTGCAGCATGTTCTGCTCGCGTCCCAGGACGCCGCCCAACGGACGGCCCAGCGCGCTGATGACGCCGACGCTGACGCTGTGGCCCAGACGGAACGGGTTCCCGATCGCCATGACCCAGTCGCCCGGCTGCATCTGTTCCGAATCTCCGAACTTGATCGCGGTCAGCGCCTGCCGCGGCTTGTCGGTGAGCTGCAGCAGCGCCGTATCCGTCAGCGAGTCGTGGCCGACGACTTTCGCCGCGAACAGATCGAGACGCTCGCCGCCGAAGAGGCTCACGCGGATTGTCTCCGCGCCCTCGACAACGTGATTGTTCGTGAGGATGAAACCGGTCGAATCGATGATGAAGCCCGTGCCAGCCCCCTCCATAATCGGCTCCGGCGGCCGCGGGCTGCCGCGGCGGCGCGACGGCGGCGTCTGCGGTTCGTCACCACCGAAAAAGCGCCGCAGCAGGTCGTCGCCACCCTGGCCGCCGAAATACTCGGTCAGGTCGCGCCCGCGCTGCCGCACCTGGGTCTGGATGTTCACCACCGCCGGCGCGTTGAACTTCGCGATGTTGCGGAAGGTCGTCGCGTCGATTGGCCCCGACAACGGCGCACTGTTCATCGCCGGGATGGCGACCGCCTGCGCCGAAGAGGTGGACGGCAGGTCTAGGCGGGAGGCGATCACCATGCCGACGGCCATTCCGGCGACCGCGATGAGGATGGCGTAAAAAGCCGACGTCTTTCCAGTGGACATCACAAACTCCAGTTACCAGTGCCCAGTTGCCAGTTGCCAGTTGCCAGTGCTCAGTTGCCAGTGCCCAGTTATAGCAGGACGAATTCGGTCTGCAGCGGCCCCGTGACGGTGGCCTCGCGCTCGCCGACATACATATTAATTTCGGTCCGAACGCCGAACTCTTTGGTATAGACGCCTGGCTCGATGGTAAACCCGGTGCCCGGGATCAGACGGCGCTCATCGTGTGTTTCGTAGTCGTCCATGTGGACGCCGTTGCCGTGCACGTCGGTGCCGAGGCTGTGGCCGGTCCGATGGATGAACTGCGCGCCGAACCCGGCCTTTTCCAGCACGGCGCGGCACGCGCGGTCGACTTCGAATCCGCGGATTTCCTGGCCAGCCCGCACCCGCTGCTGCACGAGCGCGACCGCTGCGTCGCGTCCGTCACGCGCGGCGTTGAATGCCTTCATGTACTTCTCCGGCACGGCCGGGGCGGTGAACCCCACCCACGTGATGTCAGCAAACACCGCGCCCGGCGACGGGAGCTTACCCCAGAGGTCGAGCAGGACCACCTCGCCGTCGCCAATCGCGCGGTGCCTGGCGTCGGTGGGCATGTAGTGCGGGTTGCCGGCGTTTTCCTGCGCGCCGACGACAGGGGGCGCGTCGGTGATCAGCACTTCCGAGTCGAACCATCCGACCATGGCGCGCTGCACGTCGATCTCGGTCAGCTTCCGGCCCGCACGGCGCGATTCACGGATCAACTCGAACGCGCGATCCTTGATCCGGTACAGCCGTTCCGACGCGTCGCGGTGCGTCTGCAGCGCGTCGGCAGACCAGATCGCTTCGAAACGCTGGATGAGATCGCCCGAAGACGACACGGACACGCCGAGCTGACGGACAGCTTCGATGGTGCCGGCATCCACGCGCGAGATGTAGGGAATCGCGTTGTTCGGCGAGTACTCCATGGCGACACGCGACACACCGCCGAGGATCTGCTGCAGGCCGCTCGTCAGTGTTTCGCGTTGCGCGTAGATCGTCTTGCTGCCCGGCATGTGATCGAGGTTGTACGGCTCGATCGCGTGCATGAGTTTCCGCGGATCGCCGCTCGCGGGAATCAGATAGTACCAACGGCGCGACGTCATCTTGTCGCCCGTGTCCAGTCCCGTCAGCCGTCGTGCGATTGGATTCGATCCGTGAAAATCGTACAGCAGCCACCCGTCGAGTCCCTCCTCTTTGAGGGCCTGCTGGACTGCGGGAATCGAGACGGGCATGGTTTGAGTATATGGGATACGCCTTCGTCGATCACACGGCCGACGTGGCCGCGGAGCTGACCGGCCGGACCCTCGGTGAGCTCTTCGTTTCGGCCGCTCAGGCCCTCACCGATACCATCACCGAACTTTCTTCCGTCCACCCGGCCATCACACAGTCCGTCACACTCGAGTCCGGGTCCGTCGAGGACCTGCTCGTCGACTGGCTCAACGAGCTGCTGTATCGCTTCGAGGTACAGAACATGCTCGTATCCGACGCGACGGTCGCGATCGAGGAACGCACGGCTCGCTGGTATCTGTCCGCCACGATTGCCGGAGAGCCATGCGATCCCGCGCGCCACCCGTCCCGCGTGCTGGTGAAGAGCGCCACCTATCATGGCCTGAGCGTCACGCAGAAATCCGGAACTTGGCGCGCCAGGATTGTGTTCGATATTTGACGATGAGACGTACACCACAGAATCTCAGAGATCTCAGAGGACGCGCAAAGACTCTGTGCTGTTTTCCTGATCTGCTCTGTGCGTTCTCTGTGTTCTCTGTGGCTCTGTGGTAAACGTGGCGACCATCGAACGTATCGACGACTATCGCGTCCGGCTACCGAAAACCGGCGGCATGCGCGTGGACGGCATCGTCTACGCCGACGAGCGCATGATGCGCGACATCGAGAAGGACGAGAGCCTGCAGCAGGTGCGGAACGTCGCGCACCTCCCGGGGATCGTCGGCGCCTCGATCGCGATGCCGGATATCCATTGGGGCTACGGGTTTCCGATCGGCGGCGTCGCCGCGATGGACGCGGATGAGGGCGTCGTCTCCCCCGGCGGCGTCGGCTATGACATCAACTGCGGCGTGCGGCTGCTGCGGTCGACGCTGACGCGCGACGAGATCACGCCGCGCCTCGAAGCCGTCGTCGCGCAGATGTACCGGAACGTGCCGACCGGCGTCGGCGCCCACCGCAAGGATCTCAAGGTTGGTGGCAAGGATCTGCGTGGCGTGCTCGAGAAGGGCGCCGCCTGGGCCGTCTCGCAGGGGCTCGGACGCGCCGAGGACCTCGAGACCGTCGAAGAGCGCGGCTGCATCGCCGGTGCCGATCCCGACCTCGTTTCCGATCGCGCGGAAGAGCGCGGGCAGACGCAGCTCGGGACGCTCGGGTCCGGCAATCACTTCGCCGAACTGCAGTACGTCGCGGAAATCTTCGATGAGCGCATCGCCGCGGCGTATGGCCTCGAGAAGGATCAGATCACCGTGATGATCCACAGCGGATCGCGCGGGCTGGGGCACCAGGTCTGCACGGATCACCTGCGCGTGATGGGAGACGCGAGCCGGAAGTACGGAATCTCGCTTCCCGATCGGCAGCTCGCCTGCGCGCCGATCGAGTCCCCCGAAGGACGGAATTACCTCGCCGCGATGGCCGCCGCCGCGAACTTCGCCTTCGCAAATCGCCAGGTGATGGCGCACTGGATTCGCGAGAGCCTCGCCATCGCGCTCGGCATCGCTCCCGACCGCACCGGCGTCGCCGTGGTCTACGACGTCTGCCACAACATCGCGAAATTCGAGACGTTCACCGTCACCGGCAAGTCGCGCCGGCTGTGCGTGCACCGCAAGGGGGCGACGCGCGCCTACGCGCCGGGGCATCCCGGCACACCGGCGGCGTACCGCGAAGTCGGACAGCCGGTCCTGATTCCGGGTGATATGGGGCGGTATTCGTACGTGATGGCCGGCACGTCCACAGCAATGGAAGCCACCTTCGGATCCGCCTGCCACGGCGCCGGACGCCTGATGAGCCGTTCGGCAGCGAAGCGATCCGTGAAGGGGCGCTCATTGATCAATGAGATGCGCGAGCGCGGCGTTCACGTGATGGCCGCCGGTATGGCGACCGTTGCCGAGGAAATGCCGGAGGCCTACAAAGACGTGGCGGACGTCGTAAACATCGTGCACGGCGCGGGGATCGCCGTGAAAGTCGCGCAGTTGCGGCCGATCGGCGTCATAAAAGGGTGATAATCGCTGCATGCGAAGCACGTTATCGCTCGTTTTACTTGTGGCGCTCGGCCAGGCACCTGCGCCGCCGGCACAGCCGCCGCAGCCCCAGCCACCCGTCACGTTCAGGGTCGAGGTCAACTACGTCGAGATCGACGCCAACGTCGAGGACGCGCAGGGAAATTTCGTCAAGAACCTGACGCGCGACGACTTCCAGATCCTTGAAGACGGCAAGCCGCAGGCGCTGACCGCGTTCTCGATGGTGGACATTCCGATCGAGCGTGTCGATCCACCACTCTTTTCGAAAACCGAGATTCCGCCCGACGTCGTCTCGAACAGGAAGCCGTTCGAAGGACGCGTCTTCGTGCTGGTGATGGACGACCTTCACACGCGCTTCAACCGCACGGCGCGCACCCGCGCCGCCGCGCGGCAGTTCATCGAGCGTTACATCGGCGCGAACGACATGGTGGCAATCGTGAACACGTCCGGATTCGGCAAGTCGATGCAGGACTTCACGAGCAACCGGCAGCTCGCGCTCAAGGCGATCGATGCGGCGATGGGCGGCAAGGCCGATTCTTCCACGTCCGCCGCGCTGCAGGATTACTACATGAACCGCGACACGCCTGGCGCGGCGTCCAACGCGAACGCGCAGTTCAACGAGTTGCAGCGCTACACGAACGCGCGCAACTCGATGCGCACCCTCCGCAACATCGCGGACTACATGGCCGGGATGCGCGGGCGTCGCAAGGCGGTCGTCTATTTTAGCGAAGGCATCAACTACAACGTCGTCGATCCGATCTCAAACGCGCACGCGACCGATGTGCAGCGCGAGATTCGCGAGCTCGTGGCCGCCGCCACGCGCGCCAACGTGAACGTGTACACGGTCGATCCGCGCGGCGTAACGACGGGGATGGAGGATGCCATCGAGATCGGTGGCTTTCCCGCGGACGGCTCGATCAGCAGCACGGGGCTCATGGAGGAGATGCGGCTCGAGCACGACAGCCTGCGCGTGGTCGCCGACGAGACCGGCGGTTTCGCGGTGCTGAATCAGAATGATTTCCGGAACGCGTTCTCCCGGATCCTGCAGGAGAACAGCAGCTATTACGTGCTCGGCTACTACCCGGCGAACGAGAAGCGCGACGGTCGCTTCCGGAACGTGCAGGTCAAAGTGCTCAAACCAGGCCTGCGCGTGCGCGCGCGCCGCGGGTACGTGGCGCCAATTCCGAAGAAGGAAACGTCGAACACGAAATCGGCGGCGCCCACTACATCGCCCGAGCTGCGCGACGCGCTCGAGAGTCCCGTGCCAATCAGCGGCCTCACGATCAGCGCGTTTGCCGCGCCGTTCAAAGGCGAAGGCAACAAGGACTCAATCGCCATGGCGATCGAACTCGACGGCAGCACGCTCAAGTTCACGCCGACGCCGCAGGGGCTGTTCGCAGATGACGTCGAGATCACGCTCTTCGCGGCGGATAGCAAAGACGGCAAGGTCAGGGATGGCGCGCGCGACATGATCAATCTCGCGCTGAAGCCCCAGACGCACGACATCGTCCGCCAGGGAGCTTTCCGCGTCATCCGCCACATCCAGGTGCCCCCAGGCAAGTACCAGCTGCGCATTGGCGCGCGCGAATCGGGCGCGGGCAGGCTGGGCACGGTCATCTACGATCTCGACGCGCCGGATTTCTCGAAGGGCTCGACGTCGATGAGCGGCATCGCGATCGCCTCAGCATCCGGGAGCCGGATTCCGACCGCGAACCCTGACAAGAACGCGAACGAGTTCAAGGACGTGCTTCCTGCCCCGCCGAGCGCATCGCGGGAGTTCCCGCGCGCTGACACGCTGTTCGTCTTCGCGGAGATCTACGACAACGCGGTCAGGACGCCGCATCGCGTCGACATCACTGCCACGATTCTTGCAGACGATGGGAAGGTGGTGCAGACGAAGGCGGATGAACGGAAGAGCGAGGAACTGCAGGGCGCAACCGGCGGCTACGGTTATACCAGCCAGTTTCCACTCTCGAGCCTCGCGGCGGGTCGTTACGTGCTGCGCCTGACAGCGAAGTCGCGCCTCGGCAACGCCGAGGCGGTCTCGCGGGATGTCGAATTCCGCGTGAGGTGAGTGGAAGGTCGATGCTCGAGGAGCAAGGATCGTCTACAGGGTTGGATCCGAGGACGGCAGCTGCACTGGCGTACCTGGCGGGTCCTTTTTCCGGCGCCCTGATCCTGTGGGTGGAGACGGTAAACCATGACGTGCGGTTTCACGCCTGGCAGTCGATCATCGGGCTCGGCGGCCTGGGTATCGCGGTGCTGGCGAGCTACATCTTCGCGGCCATCGCGCTTTTCATCTCGGCGACGGCTGTGTCCGTAATGCTCGACGTCGCGAGAGTCATCTGGATCGTGCTGGTGATTGTCTGGGCGCTCTGCCTGTGGAAGGCGCTGGCAGGCGAGCGGTGGAAGTTGCCGCTCGCCGGCGACTACGCCGATCGGTTCGTTACCAACCCTTAACCGAGCGGAGCGTCGTGATGTGTGCGACGTGGTGCGCCCCATGCCATGCGTAGGTCTGCAGCAGCCGATCGAGCGTAATCTGCCCGATGTCCGGATGCACGAGCGGCCGCTCGAAATCGATTTCCTTCATTGTTTCCAGCAGGGTGACCCATCGCTGGTGCAGCACGTCCAGCAGCACGAGTGACGTCTCGATCGGCGTGCGCGGGACGTCCCCGAGCCTGACCCACAGGTCTTCTTTGTACGGTCTGATCGTCGGGTTGTATTCGGTCAGCGCCAGCTTGAACCGCACGAACGCGTTCATGTGGCTCTCCGGGACGTGATGCACGACCTGGCGGACGGTCCAGCCGCCATCGCGGTACGGCGTTTCTATCTGCGCGTCGGTCAGGCCCCTGATGGCGGCGCGCAGTGCCGCGGGCGTTTCGCGGATAGCCGCGATCGCTTTCGTTCGTTTTTCAGGAGTGACGTCGGGATCGAACTTGAACGGACCGGTGGGGAAGCGCGGATCGGTTTTGCTCGGTGAGGTCATGCGCGCATTGTAGTGCTGACATGACCTCCCGAGCGGGCCAAGCCTCGCTTGGCCGTTTCCTCTATTTCTTTTCTTCCGTGAACTTCTTGACGCCCTTGGCGTCCACTTTGCCGTTCGCGTGGGTGAACATCAGGCGGCTCGTGGACAGGTTCGGCTTCACGGGCGACTTCGTGGTCACCTCAATGACTTCACCTGGAGCGATGGGAGCGCGAACGCGTTGCGTATCGCCGGTCACTTGCTCTCGTTTCGTGTCGTACCAGTACTCGTCGACGCGCAGGCCCGCGATCGGCGCGTTCGAGACATTCTTGATTTTGGTGACCGTGACAATGTCGTCGCCGATCTTCTTGCCCTGCGCCTGAATCACCTCGATCCAGGCGGTACCTTTGACCGGCGTCGACATGCGGGCTTTCGCGACACCAGGTGGCGGTGCGGCGGCGGACGTGGCGGGAGTGGCCTTGGCGGCCTGAGCGAACGCTCCTGGCGCGAACGCCAGGAACCCGAGAAGAACAGGAGTGACGGCGAAGCGCTTCATGGTCGAACCTCCAGGGACCTACGACTAGGGACGAGTGACCCAGCGACCGGAAGTATAGACCTCTACATCTCGCCGTTCCAGTCCTCCGGCTCCGGATTGCTGGCCCGGAACACTTCGAGATGCCACTTGCCGCCACCCCACGGCTCGATGACCTCAGCCGCGACGACATCCACGAGGATCTCGGCGAACGTGCGTCCTTCGGGATCGCCGTCGAGGTGGTACGCGGGCTCGTCCCAGGCAAAGGTGGGGTACAGCATCATCGTCAGAAACAGGTCGTACCCGTCGTCGACGACGATCAACTGGCCGCAGGGGCGTTTCTGCGTCGAGTGGTAGACGAGATATTTCTCAGCGCTGTGCGCGCGGATGTATCGTTTCAGCGCGAACTCGCGCGCAACGATCTCTTCGACGGCGATCTTTTTGTCCCAGCAATCGCGACAGTACTTCTCTTCGCCGCGGGGCTCGGAGACCTCCTTCGCATTGCAGAGCGCGCACCGTGTCTGCGCGACGGATTTACGGGGCATCGCCACATTGTACCAGTTTGGGGAGGCGTGTTCTGGTCGGGGCTACTGCCCGACGCCTGCCCTATGGCGCAGCGCAGGCGCGTACATGTTGTCCGCGTAGTCCTTCACCATCCGGCGCGCGCTGAAGCGCGGCGCGACGGTGACGATCGCCTGCCGGACGACGGAGAGCCAGCGGCGCGGGATGCCGTCGTCATGATCGTAAAAGGCCGGAACGATCTCGGTTTCGAGGAGGTCGTACATGCGCGCGGCATCCATGGCGTCCTGCGCTTCCTGGTCGGGAGCTTCGGCGGCATCGATCAACCAGCCGTTCGCGCCGGTAAACCCTTCGGCCCACCAGCCGTCGCCGATCGAAAAGTGCGGCACGCCGTTGACCGACGCCTTCATGCCGCTCGTGCCGCTCGCTTCCATCGGCTTGCGCGGATTGTTCAGCCAGATGTCGCAGCCCTGCACGAGGAAGTGCGCGACGTGGAGGTCGTAGTCGTCGACGAACGCGATGCGGCCGCCGAACATCGGATCGATCGCGCGGCGGTAGACCTGCTGGAGATGGTGCTTGCCCGTTTCGTCCGCGGGATGCGCCTTGCCGGAGAAGACGATCTGGACCGGACGCCGCGACGCGTTCAGGATCGCCTGGAGGCGTTCGGGATTGTGGAAGATCAACTCCGGACGCTTGTAACCGGTAAAGCGCCGCGCGAAGCCGATCGTGAGCGCGTTGGGATCGAGCAGCGTGCCGGCGGCAACGACACGCGCGACGCTGACCTGCTCGTCTCGCCACCGCTGCCGCGCGCGCTCGCGAACGAACGCGAAGAGATAATTGCGCAGCAACTTCCGCGCGTTCCACAGCGCCTCGTCCGGGATGTCGAGGACGCGCTGCCACAGCTCGGGGTCGTCGTGGCGATCGCGCCAGTCCGTGGGCATGTACTCGTCGAACAGCCGCGACAGCTCGTTCGAGAGCCAGGTCGGCATGTGCACGCCGTTCGTGATCGCGCGTACGGGCCGCTGTTTTTCCTCGACGCCGGGCCACATCGGCGCCCACATTTCGCGCGTGACCACGCCGTGCAGCTGGCTGACCGCGTTCACGCCACCTGCGGTCCGCAGCGCGAGCGCCGTCATGTTGAACTGGGGCCCTGAGCCGTTGTCGTACGAGCCGAGCTGCATGAAGCGGTCGCGGTACTCGCCGAGCGATCCCCAGCAACCCGCGAGGTGCGCTTCGACGAGGTTGAACGGGAACGCGTCGTGACCGGCTGGCACCGGCGTGTGCGTCGTGAACACCGTCGTGTGGCGCACCTCTTCGAGCGCCGCGTCGAACGACATCCCTCCTTCGATCAGGTCGCGGATGCGCTGCAGCACGACGAATGCGGCGTGCCCTTCGTTCAGATGCCAGACGAGCGGCTGCGAGCCGAGCGCTTTGAGGGCGCGGACGCCGCCGATGCCGAGAATGATCTCCTGCTGCGCGCGCGTCTCGCGGTCGCCGCCATACAGCCGCGCCGACAGCTCGCGATCCCATGGCGCGTTCTCCTCGAGATCGGTGTCGAGGAGATACAGCTTCACGCGTCCGAGCCGCACGCGCCAGACCTGCACCAGCACGCTGCGGTTGCCGAGCGGCACGGGGACGATGCACGGCGACCCGTCCGCCGTCATCGCCAGTTCGATCGGCGCGTCGTTCCAGTTCAGGCGCTCGTAGGATTCCTGCTGCCAGCCTTCGGGCGAGACGCTCTGGTGGAAGTACCCTTGGGGGTACATGAACCCGACACCAATCAGCGGAAGGCCGAGGTCGCTGGCCTCTTTGCAGTGATCTCCCGCAAGCACGCCGAGGCCGCCCGCATAAATCGGGAGGGACTGATGCAGCGCAAACTCCGCGGAGAAATAGGCGATCGGCCCGGCCGTGTCGCTGAAGCGGTGCTGCCACCACGTATCGCGGGCGCTGCGCGCGCCGTCGAGCGCATCGATCGCGGCGTCGTAGATGCCCAGGAAAGACTCGTCCTCCACGGAGGCCGCGAGCAGCTCCGGCGAAACGTGCCGCAACATCAGCACGGGGTTGTGCGCCGTCTGCCGCCACAGCGTGTAGTCGAGGCGCCGGAAGACCTCGCGCGCCTGCGGGTTCCACGTCCACCACAGGTCGGTCGCAAGCTCGGGTAATCGCCTGATGCGTTCCGGAATAGTCACTGGGTTCATTGTTACTTACACGCGCCCACAAGTTGGGCAAACTTTGCGAGGTCCACGTTGCCGCCGGACACGACGGCCACTACCTTCTTATGTCCGTGCGCCGCCAGCGCCGGCGACACCGCGGCCGCGACGGCGCACGCCGCGGCGCCCTCGGCGATCACACGCGCGCGCTCGGCCACCAGCCGCATCGCCTGCGCCGCGTCGTCGAGCGACACGACGATCGATTCATGCACGTACTCGTGCAGCAGCGGCCACATCGTTTCGAGCACGGACTTGCCGCCGGCGCCGTCGACGAAGGAGGCCGTCCATTCCTCGAAGCGGCTGGCCTTGCCGGCGTCCATCGAACGTTTGAGCGGCGCGGCGGTTTCCGGCTCCGCTGCATAGACGCGCGCCTCGGGGCGCAGCGCCCGGAACACGACGCCGATGCCGGCGAGCAGTCCGCCGCCACCGACCGGGGCGACCACGGCGTCCACATCCGGGAGATCTTCGATGATTTCGAGCCCTGCGGTGCCGTTGCCGCTGATGAAGTCGTCGTCATCGAACGGATGGACGAAGTGTCCCTTCATGCGCGCCGAGCCGTGCGACTCGACGGTGCGCCAGCACTCGTCGTACGGCGCCTTGACGATGGTCGCGCCGAGGCGATCGATCGCGGCGAGCTTTGCCGCTGGCGCCGTGTCCATCACCATGACGCTGCAGGGCACACCCGCCTTGCGGGCGGCGAGCGCCACCCCTTGAGCGGCATTCCCGGCGCTCACCGTCCAGACGCCATTGGCGATCGCGTCGCGGGAAAGCCGGCGTACGGCGTTGTACGCGCCACGGATCTTGAACGATCCGATAGGCTGCAGCGTTTCCAGCTTTAAGTAGATGTCCGGGCCGCCAGAGGACATCGGGCCGAGCGGCACGAGCGGCGTCCGCACGGCGACGTCGTAAATATTCCGCGCCGCGTCGCGGATCGTGTCGATGGAGATCGATCGCAATAGAAAAGGTAGTCTACAATCACCGAGCCCGTCCGCAAACCTGAACCTTAAGGGGTTTTCGCCATGAGTCAAAGAATTTCCCGCCGCGACTTCGTTATCACGAGCACCGCCGGCCTCGCGGCGGCCGCCGCGGCCCCGGCTTTCGGCCAGGCTCCCACCGTCATGACGAAGAAAAGCGTCAAGCCCGTCGTCATCTCGTCCGCGAACGGTAATCAGTACAAGAACGGCGGCACGATGACGTGCGTCGAGAAGGCGTTCTCGATGATGACCTCCGGCACCGACGTGCTCGAAGCGCTGATCGCGGGCGTCAACATCGTCGAGCTCGACCCGGAAGACACGAGCGTCGGCTACGGCGGCCTGCCGAACGCCGAGGGTGTCGTGCAGCTCGACTCGTGCTGCATGCACGGCCCGCTGAAGCGCGCGGGAGGCGTCGGCGCGATCGAGGGGGTGCGCACGCCGTCGCTGGTCGCCTACAAGGTGATGCAGGAAACCGATCACCATCTGATCGTCGGCAAGGGGGCGCAGGATTTCGCGCGCGGCATGGGGTTCAAGATCGAAGACGACCTGAACACGGAGCGCTCGCGCAAGGCGTGGCTCGAATGGAAGCGCCGGACCGATCCTCTGCATTACCTCGATCCGATCAAGCGTCAGGCCGAGATGCGCCGCGTCGATCTCGAAATGATGGCGGAGGGCTGGATCGATCCGAATCATTTCTACGGCACGATCAACTGCGACGGCGTCAACGCGAAGGGGGAAGTCTGCGGCGTGACGACGACGAGCGGGCTGTCGTGGAAGATTCCGGGGCGGCTTGGCGACTCGCCGATTCTTGGTGCGGGACTCTACGTGGACAACGAAGTCGGCGCCGCCGGTTCCACGGGCCGCGGCGAGGCCAACCTCTATAACCTGACGTCGTACTTGATCGTCGAGAACATGCGGCGCAGCATGCATCCGAAGGACGCGGGCATGGATGCGTTGAAACGGATCAAGGCGAACACCGTCGAGAAGCGGCTGCAGAAGGCGAACGGCGATCCGAACTTCAACATCAACTTCTACATCCTGAGCGCGACCGGCGAGCACGCGGGCGTGGCGATGTACGGCGGACGGAACGTGAACTACGCGGTCTGCACGGAGCAGGGCGCGAAGACTCTGCCATGCGAGCCGCTACTCTCCGGAGCGGCGACGGACTGAGAGGGAGGGGGAAGCGCGAGGCGGGTTTCATCGTCGCTTCGTGTAGCTTCCGCGTCGTCACTCTGTAGCTTGCGCCTTTAGGCGGAAGATGAGGAGCGCGTGCTCCAGGACTTGCGTTACAGCCTGCGCGCGATGGCCAAACGTCCGTGGTTCGGCGTAGCCATCATCCTCGTACTCGGCCTCGCCGTGGGCGTCAACACGGCCGTCTTCAGTCTGATCAACGCGTTTCTTCTGAGCCCTCTTCGGGTCCGGGCGCCGGACGAACTCGCGTTCGTGTACCACAGCAACGATCGCGTCGGTGGGGTCACCTACTCGGCATTTCTCGAACTTCAGCAGAGGGTTGACGCGTTCAGCGGTCTGGCAGCGCGCAGCGGCGATACCGGTCGTCTGAGACGCGGCGACGACGTGGTGCCGTTGTATGGCGAGGCGGTGTCGGCGAATTATTTCGACGTGCTGGGCGTCGCCCCGAAAATCGGGCGCGCGTTCTCCGCGAATGACGAGTCTCCGGCATCGACGCCTGTCGCCCTGATCAGCGAAGCGCTGTGGAAGAGTCAATTCGCCGCCGATGCTGCGATCGCCGGCAAGCTCCTTCGGATCGATACCGCCAGTCTGTACGCGGGTCGCTATACGCGCTGGAAGGACTACACGATCGTCGGCGTCATGCCTGCCTCGTTCGCCGGAACAGGTAATCCGTGGCAATCGGCGCGCTACTGGGTTCTGCTCACGCAGCGGGCGGTGGACTACCAGGCACTCCGCGAACGTGACACGCTCGCGAACCGGGCGGTCGTCCCGATCGGGCGCCTCAAGCCCGGCGTGCCGCTCGCGCAGGCGCGTGCGTCGGTCGAGGCCGCCGGCCGCGACATCCTGCAACGGTCTCCGTATCCGACGAAGCCGGGAGATGCGTTTCAACTCCTTTCGACACGCCGCGTGCGGCCGCCGTTCTCCGGCGCCTACGTCATGGACATTCCGCGAATCACAGCCACGCTCGCGGCTGTCGGCACCATGCTGCTGATCATCGCCGGGACGAACCTGGCCGGCATGCTTCTGGCGCGCGGTGTCGGCCGGCGCGCCGAGATTGCCATCCGATTGAGCCTCGGAGTGGGTCGAATGCGGTTGATGCGGCAGTTGATGATGGAGAGCGTGTCGCTGGCGATCGGCGGCGGGTGCGTCGGCCTGCTGGCAGCGCGAGTACTCGTAGCGGCGGCACTGCACGGCCTGCCATCGGAACTGCCAGGTTCGAGCGACGTCGCCGCCGCCGTGGAGGTGCCCGTCGATCT
>DASPXV010000197.1:0-76525 GCA_035637115.1 Vicinamibacterales bacterium | reverse complement strand
CGAGTCCTGGTTCCGGCCCCCTTCGACGAGCACCTTCACGGCGAACGCCTGCCATGCGGTGTACGCGGGACGCCAGCTCTCGTTGACCGGCGGCTTTTCGGTGAGCGCGTTCTCGAGGTAGGTGTAGCCGCGGTCCATCATCGGCTTGTCAACCGCGTACTTCAGGTCGGTCGCAACCTTGAAAACGTGCAGCAGGTACGCTGTCAGATAGGGAGAGGTACTCCAACATTCGCCCGGCCAGTACGAAAAGCCACCGCTCTCGCACTGGAAGCGCTCCAGTTCGCGCAACGCGGATTGAACCGCCGGTTTGATCTGCGCGGGTTCGATGCCGGGAAGCTTGAACGCCTCGCCGAGATCCGCGGAGAGCAGCAACGCCAGCGCGCGAGAGCCCCGCTGTTCCGCGCAGCCGTACGGATACTCCACCAGGTAGCGCGCGCCCTCGGCCAGTCCGACGAGGGCCGTGGACGCGAGATCGACGTGCAGGCCGCCGAATGCAGGGACGACGCCCGCGGGGATCTTCAGGCGTTCGGCCGCGGTGGCGTTCGCTTCGCCCGCTTCGCCAATCGCGGAGACAGTTTCCGGGGAGACCAGCACTTCGACCGGAATCAGGTCCTGGAACGCGTCGCTTTCTGAGCCGAGCTTCACGGTCATCCGAACGCGCGCGCGTCCGGTCGTGCGACCCGCCGCCTCGAATCGCGCTTCGACGGATCCACCCGCGGCCACCTCGATGGTCTGCGGCGCGCCATCGGCGAACTGGAGCACTTCTGGATCGAGGCTCTCAATCGTTACGGTCGCCGGGCCACCTGTTTTGAGCTGGCTCGTGATGACCGCGCCGAACGCCGCCTTGTCGCCGACGGCGAGGAAGCGCGGAAACGTCGCCTTCAGCGTCACCGGCTTGTTGATGCGAATCTCGCTGTCCGCGGAACCGAAGCGCGACGCGCGATCGCCGGCGACCGCCATGATGCGATACGTCGTCAGCGATTCCGGCAGCTTGACGTCTACGGTCGCGTGACCACGGGCGTCGGTCGTCACCGATCCAATCCAGAACGCCAGCACGCGAAAGTCCTGTCGCACGCCACCCGGCAGCGCCTCGACACCGCCGCCACCGCCATCCGTATCTCCCTTGGGCGTGATGACTCGCCGCGAGATGATCTTCTGCCGCCCGTCCTCGGTGAGGACCTGCAGCGCCTTCCTGACGTACACGGATCCGAGGACGTCGGGCGTGCGGTATCCCGTAAGGGACAGCACGCCGTAATCAACGGCCCATAAGGTGACTTCGCTCGCGGTACCGCGCCCCTGCCGATCCTTCACATCGAGCGTCACGGTTGCGCTGTTCGCCGGACGGTATTCTTCCTTGTTCGCCGAGACGGAGACGGTCAATCGCTTCGTGGCATCTTCGACGGCGAGCTGCAGGTAGCCAAGCCGGAACGACGGCTTGCCGGGATCGCTCGGATCGTCTTCCTTCTCTGAATCGCCGAGCGGCTTCGAACGCCCTTTCACGAGCAGCACGGAGACGAAGACGTTCGGGATATCGCCTTCCGCGATCGCGACGTCGATCGACTGCTGCGTGGAGGTCAGGGGGAACTGGCGATGCGAGCGGATGCCTTCGCGCTCCGTCGTCACGAGCGCGGTCGCCTGCTCCCACGGCGACTGGATCATGATGTGAGCGGTGTCGCCGGGCTTGTAGTTACCGCGATCGGCAACGAGATCAATCCGGTTGTGGTCGTAACGCTGCCACGCCGTGTATCCGGGCCCGAGCGCGTAGAACGACGTCCGGGTGACCGTGAAGCGATCTCGGTCCGCCTTTGCGGTCGCCTCCAGGATGAAGAACCCGCCCGAGGACAACGGGACGTTGAGCGGCACGGGATTCTCTGCGCTCGTGACGTGCCATTCGCCGGCCGGAACTTCCTTGCGCTCCGTTTCCCAAGTGTAGAACCCGTTGCCTTCGGCACGCCGCACGCTCTGCCACTGGACCTGCGTGAGAGTGATGTCGATCGCGACGCCCGGCACCGTCTTGCCGTCGAGGCCGACGGCAACGAGCTCGGTCTTGATCCCGTCCTTCTGATCGTTGAACAGCGGAAGCTTCTTCACTCCGACGTAATACGGCGCGGGATGCACCACCAGGCTGGCGCGGTTCGCAATGTGCTGCCGCGACACGTCCTCGACGTCCCCCTCGAGCGTGTACGAGTACGGGATCCCCGCGTTCGCCCGGGTGTTCAGCGTCAGCGCGAGCTGTCCGGTCGCCGTCAGCGTCCCGTCGTCCGCCTGCAGCTCGCCGGACGTCGCACGGTCAGCGGACCATCCGACGAACGTCCACCGGTCCGAGGGGAAGAACTCATCGATCGAAGCGGGCGCTGAACTTAGAGGCGAGTGCGTGAACGTCCAGTGCGCGGGACGCTTGTTCATCGGCGCGCCGAAAAGGTACCGGGCGTTCACGATCCCTCTGAGGGGATCGCCCGCGATTCGCGAATCGCCGGTCAATGTGACATCGACACGGAAGTCGGGCCGGCGGTAGGCGGCGACCAGGAAGTTGCCGGAAACGGTTTTCTTCCAATCGCCGGAGTACTCCTCTTCCTCCTCTTCTCCGCGCGCGACCGGCGCCGCTTTCGGCGCCAGTTTCGCGCGATCGCTCTCGAGCATGGCACGCACCGAATAGCTTCCCAGCGCCCCTTCCGCCGGCAACGTCAGCGTCCACTCGGCGGTGCTCCACGCGTTGACCTTGACGGTTCGTTCGTCGATCAGTTTCTCGCGCGTGTCGCGCACGGCGATCGACACCGGCGTGCCATCCGCGAGCAGCCGCACGCCCGAGGGCGTATTGCTGCGAAGGACCGCCTTGAAATGGACTTCTTCACCGAGCTTGTAGACGCCGCGGTCGGTGAACACCGTGCCCCGCAGCAGCGGGTCCGCTTCCTCCAGGTCGAGGTGGTTGCCGAATTCCCACGGCAGGATTCCGTCGTTCCAGTCGCTGCCGACGTACGCGATGTCGCCGTCCTTTTCGGCCATGACGAGGAAGGCGAACTCGTACCATTTGCGCGGATCGCGCAGCCGCGTCTGCGGCGCGATCGCCACGCCGTCGGCAGCGGTCGTGCCGGTCCACATAGCCTGGCCGTCCGGCTTGACGATCGACACGCGCGCGCCTGCCACCGGCGCGGCATTGTCCAGCCGCGTCACCCAGATGAGAGTGTTCTGAGGACTGTCCTTGACGCTGATCGCGAGGTTCGTCACCTGCACGAGGCTGGCGCGAATCAGCGGCTTGTTATCGCGCGTTCTCGTCATTCGCGCGCGCTCGATCGGCGTGCCCTCTTCAACGGCCGTCCAGACGAGGCCGGTGCCTGAGGGCTTCAAAATGCCACTGAGATCGAGACCGTGTGACTGCACGCGATCCGGCGATACGCTCAAGCGCCTGCTCGTACCCGGCGTCGACGGCGCGAGACGGAAATCCGATGCCTGCAAGTCCAGCAGCGTCGGCATCAACTGCCGCGGATCGACCGGCGCGGCCCACTGCATGATGTTCTGGAAGTTACGCGCGTAAAACGGCAGCAGCGCGCCGCCCCCTTTTTCCCAGACACCATGTCCGTCGCCGAAGCTGGTGAATGCGCGCTGGTGCCAGTTTTCGACCAGTCCGGCCCACGTGTAGCCGAGGCTCTGGCCGTCGCTCGCTTTTAAGTCCGCGGGCAGCGTCAGCAGCAGCGTGGACGCGGGGGGCTGCGCGGCGAAGCCTGCATCTTCGAGCGAGAGGGAATCGGACTCGTCCCGCTCCCACGTCTCGCGCTGCCGCGGAGCGGATTTCGTGAGCGGGCGCTCGCGCCGCGCGTCCGTCACGTCAGTGGCTTTGAGCGCCGTCGCAAAGGCGGCAGCCTTCACGGAGCCGCGGAACTCCACTGGATTGTTGTTGTCCGGATCGCACGCGTTGTCGCAGTGAACGTGGTTGACGAAGAACGTTGGCTCGACCTCGATCGTGTAGCTCTGCGAGCGCGATGACACGGCGGGCCCCGCGAGTGATGGTATCCGCCCGTCCGTCTCGATCCGGACCCAACTGTCGGGCGGCACCGGCGTCGTCGCCTGCAGGACAACTGTGTCGGGTGATGGCGGAAAGTGCTTCCTGTCCCAGTCTTTCGCAATCTCGAACGACACAGGTCTCGTGGCGACAGCCGCGGCGCGCGCGCGCTGCACTTTCTCTGTGAAGGCCTGCAGCGCCGATGCGTCGATCGCGCGCAGCCGGGCCTGCGCACCCGACGCGATGACGGGCGGTACGAACGGGTGGCTGTCGAAACGCGCGGTCACATGCGCCGCGACGGTGTCCGGCTTTACGGGCTGATTGAAATGAAGGATGACGATCGGCGGAGCGTCGAATCGGCCGCCGGGGCGATACCACTCCGTCTTCATCAGCCGCGCCGTCGGCGTCATGAAGCTGAAGCTGTAGGCAGTCGCAAGCCTGCGTCCGCTCACCGCCGCGGTACCGGCGTCGATGGTGATGTCGTACTTCGTGGCGAGCGGAAGAGGCCGCGTCGGCGTCAGGATCAGGATCGTGGTGCCGGACCAGCGAAACGTTCCGGTCACGGCCGGCGTGATGTGAAAGAAAGATGGCCGCAGCCGCGCCGGCACCGTCCCGAGCGCCACCATCGGCTCTGAAAACACGACGCGGATTTCGTTGGCCTCTTCAGCCGACGCGACTTCGCCGGACGGGCCTGCGCTGACGATACGCAGGGGCGCTCGCGCCGATTGCGCCGCGGTAGACAGAAGAATGGACAGGAGAACGAACGATTTCGTCAGGCGAGGCGGCCAGATTGTCATGATGTCGTCCCGGATGATACTCGGTACATCTGACACCGGCCGACGCGTTCCGGCTTGCGCTCCTTACGTATGGAAAATGGCGCGCAGAATCCGGGGTACGAGCCGCAAGCGGGCTCGTTTCAGAGACTCCGATGGACCATCCAGGCTGCCGCGGCGATCTACGCCGCCAGGCATGAGCGCGGGATCGTCTTCGATCGCCGTATCGTGGCCAATCAACTTCGCCTGCTTGCGGATAGTCGGCAAGGCGCGGCGGTCGCCGAGCGGGAACAGGCGGCAGAAGTCGTCCACGACGTCGTTCGCGTCAAGGCCGACGGCCTTTGCGTAATCGCGCACGAACGCTCGCGCAAACAAGCCTTTGGGCCATCGCGACAAGTCGTTGTTTTCGAAACCTTGCCACAGCTCGATGCTGACGTTCGTCACCGAGGCGATGGTTTCAAGCGAGATGCCCCGACGTTCGCGCTCGCGGCGAAGGCGGGGACCGAAGGTATCCCGTTCGGACATGGCGGACCTATTTAGATCGCAATTCCCGGGCCGAGGAGTACCCTCCGATTTCCCCGGATAAACCGTGTGTGCGCCTCGCGGCACGAACGTTCCTGTAATCGGCGTTACGATGATTGGACACTCTTGGTGAAGTGCCTTAGTTTTCACGCCTCGTACAAATGCCGGCGATCCGGCGCCTGCTGCAGGGCGGGATGGACGATTCCGTTTGACGCGCAGGAGTTAGAGTTCGTGCGCGCACTGGCCCTCACGCGCGGCGAGATCGATGTTTCAGAACGCGGCGCTTTTGCGCGGCTGCACGAAGGCCGGCGCTGCTCGTTCCTCCAGAGCGATCACGGCGTTCACGCCTGTGAAATACATAACACCGCGGGCCACGCGGCTCTTCCCATCACGTGCCGGATGTTTCCGCGGCAGGTGCTCCACGATCCTCGCGGCACCTTCATCTCGTTGTCGCATTACTGCCCGACGGCAGCCGGCATGTTGTTCGATGACGACGGTCCTGTGGGCATTGTCGATGCACCGGCATCGCTGACAGGTGACGGCGTGCTCGACGGACTCGATGCGCGGGATGTCTGGCCGCCGGTGCTGCGCCCTGGCGTCATGATGGATCTGGAGAGCTACACGGCGTGGGAGCAGCGCGCGATCGAGTTGCTGACGCGCAGCGGCATCGCGCCGCGTGTTGCCTTGCGCGCGCTGTCCGACGTCACCGCGCGCATCGAACAGTGGACGCCGTCCGAGGGACTCCCGCTGGAGCACGCCGTGCTCGACGCATTCGGCATGCTCGCGCCGCCGCCGACCGCCGAACTGGCGCCCGAAGATCCCGCCGTCAAACGATGGCTCGCCGCGAGGCTGTTCGGAACCTGGCTCGCGTACCAGGGAAACGCGCTCGGCACGATCGTGCGCTACCTGCATGCGTGTCACGATGTCTTCTCGGTGGAACTCGCGCGGGATCGGAATCCGCGCGAGGCGATCCGCCGTTGCGACCAGCTGATCGTCCACGAGTCGTCATCGCAGCAGCTCGCGATTCTTCTCAACTCGAAGGAGTCGGAGGACTCGAAGAAAGGCGAAGGAGCACCTTCGATCTTCGATACTTCGAAGGGCCGAAGGTCGAAGGAGATCCTTCGAAGTCCTTCGAAGACTTCGACTCCTTCGAGTTCAGGATAGATGACCGTTCTTGATCGGTTTCTGCGCTACGTCGCGATCGATACACGCGCCGCCGAAAGCTCGGCGACGTGTCCGAGTACGCCCGGGCAACTGGTCCTCCAGCGTCTTCTCGCCGACGAACTGCGAGCCATCGGCCTTGCGGACGTGGTCCTCGACGGCAACGGCTACCTGATGGCAACCGTGCCGGCGACGATCTCGCACGACGCGCCGATCGTTGGGTTCATCGCGCACGTCGACACGTCCCCGGAGATGTCCGGCACGAACGTGACGCCGATCGTTCACCACGCATGGGACGGCAGCGACATCGTCCTGCCGGATGACCCGTCGGCAATCCTGCGTGCCGCGGATTATCCGGATCTCGCCGAGCAGATCGGGAACGACATCGTGACCGCGTCAGGGACGACGCTGCTGGGTGCGGATGACAAGGCGGGTGTCGCGGCGATCGTGGAGGCGGCTGCGCACCTGATGGCGCACCCGGAGATTCCGCATGGAACGATCCGCATCGGGTTCACGCCCGATGAAGAGATCGGCCGCGGCGCGGACAAATTCGACGTCCAGCGGTTTGGCGCGACGTGCGCGTACACGCTCGATGGCGGTAAGAAGGGAGAGCTCGAGTTCGAAAGCTTTTCCGCCGACGTGCTGCGGATCACCTTCCTCGGTTTCAACACACATCCCGGCTACGCGCACGGGCGGATGGTCAATGCGATCAAGGCGGCCTCACGCTTCGTCGATCGGCTTCCGCGAAAGCGCCTTTCGCCGGAGACGACGAGCGGGTATGAGGGTTACGTCCACCCGTACCAGATCGAGGCATCGGTTGACCGCACGTCGGTGCGCGTGCTGCTCCGCGACTTCGTGACGTCGGGGCTGCGCGATCAGCAGGCGTTGCTCGAGGCGCTGACGCGCACGGTGGCGGCGGAGACGGGCACACGCGTCGAGTTCGAGCTCAAGGAGCAGTACCGCAACATGCGCGAGGTGCTGGATCGGCATCCGGGAATCGTCGATCGCGCGCGCGAGGCGATCCGTCGCGTCGGCCTGGCGCCGATTGAAAACCCGATCCGCGGCGGAACCGACGGCTCGCGGCTCTCGTTCATGGGACTTCCCACGCCCAATCTGTTCGCCGGAGAGCACAACTTCCATTCGCGCCTCGAATGGACGTCGCGTCAGGACCTAGAGGCCGCCGTCGCCGTCATTGTCGAGCTGACGCAGATCTGGGCCCATCCCGGGGGTCAGGTCTAAACAACGCCCGAACCAGGGGTCAGGTCTGCAAATCGCCTTTGCTGGTGCCATGTCTCGACCGATTTCCAGACCTGACCCCGCCGTGGGGCGATTTACAGACCTGACCCCAGGGTGCGGCGATTTGCAGACCTGACCCCCAGTGGTCGCCGGTCCGTCAGTTCACTTTGAACGAGAGGAGCGTCTTGGCCTGATCAGCGCCGTGGGACGCGGCGATCTCGAAGACGTACTCGCCGCGCGCGACCGAGCCGATCGGCAGATCGATCTCATACCCTCCCGTCGCGACGGACTTGAGCGGCATGCTCGCGAGCCTGGCGCCCTGCCGGCTGAGGAGAGTGGCGGTGACGGTCGCGTCCTTCGCCGCCAAGCCATAGACGCCGAAGCGGACGACGATCCGATCGGTGCGCTCGAACTGGCGTCCGGCGAAGGGTGCGGGATTCGGCTCCGCCTGGATCGCGCGCAGTTCGAGTGGCGTGCGCGCGCGGAAGAGGATCGGCGATCCGATTGAGAGCGGCGCCGTTGCGAAGTCGGGGACGTCGAGCATCATCTCCTGCTTGTCGGAGACTGACCCATCCGATTCGAGCAGGCTGCGCCGAATCCTGAGCGTCCCAGGCTCGGCGTCGAACTCCACGTGATTCGATCGCAGCGGCCCATCGAAATAGACGTGACCGTCGGCGCCGCTTGCGCGCACCGAGACGGCATCTTCTGCCGCGTCGCGCGAGGTCCACGCGATCGTCACGCGCGGCCTGCCGTCGGCGCCTGGAGACGCACCGGCCCAGAGGTCGCCCGTGACAGTCATGTGTGGCGCGTCCACGAGCTTCTCGAGCGCCTTAGAAATCTCCATGGGCGGTTCGTTTGCGGAAGCGGCCTTTTTCGCCGCATCCACGTCAGTGAGCGCCGGCGCGAAGTAGCCGGTACGGGACCGCACTTCGATTCCGGGGCGCTTCACGCGGACCGCGATCTTGTGGAACTTCCCATCAGCCGGATTTTTCGCAGACGCATAACCGAGCAGGTAGAACGCACTTGCGTTCTTGACGACCTCGCGGAGGGACATCGCCGGCTCGTTGTTCGAGATCTGCCGCCCACCGGTCTCCTCCGCCAGCGAGTGCAGGATGTCTGATGGCCGCGTGCTCATATCAAGTCCGCGCGGGTCGAAGGCGTAGATCGTGGTGTTGTTCGCGTTGGCGGAGCGGATCGCACCGTTGAGCCATGAGAACGTATCCATGGGACCGTTACCCACGCGGCCGATCGTCTGCGACACGAACAGGATGGACTTGCGCCCTTCCTTCAGCGATCCGAGAAATGCAATCGTGGACTCCAGCGCCGTTGCGGTCACCTGCGCGCGCAACATCTCGAGGTCGCGCGCGCGATACATCTGCGCCTCCTCGACAGCGCTGCGCGCAGGCACGTAGACCCCCTGCCGCCCTTTGAGCTTGTGGACCTGCTCGGCGAGCTCTCGTCGATCGCGCGTGAACTTGATCGCGTCGGTCGGCGTGAGCTGGTCCATCAGCGCGACCAGATCGGTCGGGCCGAACGCGAACTGGACGAAATTCTCGAGGGCCGCCCGCGCGCGAATCGCCGGCGCCATTTCGCCGATGTGGTACTCGTCCCAGAAGATGACGAAGACGCGGATGTCGTCGCGAGCGGCCTCCGCCGCGGCGTGATACTGCGATCGGATCGGCAGCGATGTGTCGTCCTCCGGCGCCGCGCCCGTCGCTTCGATCAATTTCAGATTGTCGATCGACTGAACGACGCCATCCTCGCGCACCTCGAAGTCATCCTTCGTCAGGTCGGTGACCGGATCCCCCTTCTTGTTCAAGACGGTGACATCCACGCGGACCTGGTTGGTGCCGCCGCGGAATACGGGTGGCTGCTGGGGCGGCTGCGCCTTCGTCTGGGCAGGCGGCTGCTGTGGCGGCGCCTGTTGCGCGCCGACCGTCACGACGGCCGCGATCGCGGCGACCGCGACGATCAGGTGTTTTCGCATCGAGTGTGCAGACTACTCCATCATGCTGAAGTTCACCGTGACGGTCATGATGACGCTGACGGGAGCGCCGTTCAGCAGCGTGGGGGTGAACTCCCATTGACTGACCGCGTCGAGCGCTGCCGCATCCAGTATCGGAATCGAGCGCAGGATCCTGGCGTTGGCCATTTTGCCGTTCGCGTCGACTAACGCCTCGACGATCATGACTCCCTGGACGTGAGCGGTCTGCGCCTCGGGCGGATAGGCCGGTTTCACGTCCTTTGTTTTCGTCGGCGCAACGATATTGCCGCCGACGCGCAGCGGCTGAAGTCGGGCGACGGTTTGCTCGAACGGCTCGCTGAACGGCGATCCCGTTCCTTGCCCCTTTGCCTCCATAGCACGCTTCGAGACGACGCTGGCCTCATCGGTCAGGCGCTTCTTTTCGGCTGGATCTGTCGCCATGTCCGCCTGCGCGCGAAGAAGGATGTTCTTGAAGACAAGCTGATCCGGAGTCTTCGGGTCGAGCAGGAGCGCGGTATCGGCGATCTCCATCGCCTGCCGGAGGTACTCACGCTTCGTGGCTTCGTCGATGCCGTAGCGCTGCGTTCGTTGCCACAGCAGCCGCTCGAGCTCGAGGTAGGTTTGATTCGTTGCCGTTCCGGCAGCGATCGTCGCTCGCAGATCGCGTTCGCGCCGCGCCTCTTCCACCATCGGCGGTGGTGTATCGCGCGGCACCTGCGCTTGTGGCGCAAACGCCGGACCGACGCCCAGACAGAGATACATGGCGAGAACGGACTTCATTGCACCCTCCGATCTGAATTAGACGTCAAACGTGGCCACGACGGGGCCATGGTCGCTCGTGCCGAACTCCCGTTGAATGACGCAGCCCTGCACGCGGTCGAACAGCGACTGGGTCGCGAGCACGTAGTCCAGGCGCCACCCGATGTTCCGCTGCTTCATGTTGCGCCACGGCGCCCACCAGGTGAACATCTGATCGTTTCCCGGCTCGAGTGCACGCCCCGTGTCGACGAGGCCGTGACCGATGATGCGCTCGAGGAGCGCGCGTTCTTCTGGAAGCTGGCCGATCGCGCGTGGCTTCCGCTCCTTCGGGTGCACGTCGATCTCCGCGCGCGCGATATTCAAATCGCCGCATAGCACCACCCGACGTCCGGACGCGTGCAGATCTGCCGCGAACTGCTCGAGCGATTCGAGAAAGCGCATCTTGGCAGCAAAATCCTTTCCGCCGTTCGGTACATAAATCGAACCGAACATCACGCCGTTCACCTCCGCTGTGACGATCCGGCTTTCGTAGTCGAAGTCCGGATGCGCGAACGCAGGCCGTTCAGGCGCAATGGACTTGTTCACGTGCAGTCCGACGCCCGAGTACCCCTTCGCGCCGTGCCAGTAGCACCAGTAGCCCTCCATCTCGCACAACGCCGCGGGAACCTGATCGGAGACCGCTTTGATTTCCTGCAGGCAGACGATGTCGGGTCGTTCCCGTTCGACCAATTCCTGCACCTGTGACTGACGGGCGCGGATGCCGTTCACGTTCCACGTGGCGATTTTCATCGGAAATTCGATTCTATCGTCCCGCGACGGCATTCAACTTGCGACCGTCGAACCTCGACGGGAAGGGAGAGATAGTGATGAAAGCTCAACTGTTGGGATTGACCTTGATCATGGGGCTGGTGCCCGCGATGGCATTCGCCCAAGGACGCATGCCGCACAAGGGTGCTGCCGCGATCGGCGGCGAGGTTGGCGTGTTCCTGCCGAAGGAAGACGCGCTGACCAGAGGACCGGCTCTTGAAGGGTTCTACGAGTACTACCTCTCGGCGCGGGACAGCGTCCGGCTCGGCGTGGGATGGGCCAATCCCAAGTTCGAACACGAGAAGAGCGATTCGCTCCGACAGATCCGCGTCGGCGTCGATCTCGTACACAACTGGGAAGGGGGGCAGGTTCATCCCTTCGTGGGCGCCGGAGTCGGGACGTATTTTTTGCAGTTCCGGGATAACGGGCACAACGTGGGTGACAGCGAGACGAAGGTGGGCGGAACGATCTTCGGCGGCGCGGAATTCTTTACGTCGAATACGGTGTCAGTGAAAGGCGAAGCGCGGTATCACATCGTGTCGAAGATTAACGACTTCAACCCGTCAGGGTTAGCGCTGACGTTCGGCGTGAAGAGTTACTTCTGATGACCCGGACGGCGCCGCGAGATCGGGAATCCTGTTTCCGTTCTCGTGGCGGCTGTCCTGGCACGTCGCCTGTCGCTCGTCGAGAAGAGTTACGACTTCCCCGTCGTACGTCTCGTAGATTCCCGCGATGCAGCCGCACGGCAGCAGCCGGCTTCTCAGGCCGCGGAGGATGCGCATGGAGCCTTAGACTCCACCGCCGGCATGCGGGTTTAATCAATCGACACGCGTTGAGCAGGTAAGGTTTTGTCCTACGTCGCGTGGGTCGTCGTCGTCGTTGTCGCGGCCTACCTCGGGCTGCTGCTCTTCTGGCGGACCGTCGGCTTCTACAAGCTGCGCAAAGCGGGACCGCGACCGTTGTTCGGCGTGCGCGATCGCCTCTGGCGCGATCCCGGCGTTGTCGAAGAGCTCGACATGTCGTCAGGACCAGGCGGCGCCGCGCAGGCGCCGAAACCTCCGTTTCAATTCATTGAAGAGCATTCGTCGGGCTCACAGCCGTGCGTCTCGGTGCGCGACGCGAACGGGCGCCGCTGGCGAGTGAAGTGGGGGCAGGAGGTGCCGTGCGAAACGTTCGCGGTGCGGCTCGCGTGGGCGTGCGGCTACTTCGCCGAAGTCACGCATCGCGTCGCTGCCGGAACAATCGACGGCGCGGGCAAGCTGACGCGCGCCGCGCACTGTGTGAATGAGAACGGCGCGTTCGCTGACGCGCGGTTCGAGCTGGACGATCCGGACGTGCTGAAACTGTTCGAGGAGCACAGCTGGTCGTGGACGTCGAATCCGTTCGTCGGGACGCCGCAGCTCGCCGGCCTCAAGGTGATCCTGATGTTGATCTCGAACTGGGACAACAAGGATCAGCGCGACGTGGCGCGCGGATCGAACACCGCGATCTACGTCACGCGCGTATCGCGCTGGAGGCGCGAGGCGCGTTACCTGATCGTCGACTGGGGCGGATCGATGGGCAGGTGGGGCGGCACGGTCGTCACGCGGGGAAGATGGGATCCGGAAGGCTTCGCGGCGCAGACGCCGCAGTTCGTCACCGGCGTCACTGAGGGATTCGTGCAGTTCGGTTATACCGGGCAGCGCACCGCGGACGCGCGCGCAAGCATCACGGTTGCCGACGTCCGATGGCTGTGCAAGTACCTCGGGCGCATCGCCGACAACCAGCTGCGCGACGCGCTCCGCGCGAGCGGCGCCACCCCGGAGGAAGTCGAGTCCTTCACGGCGTCGCTGCGCTCGCGCATCGAGCAGTTGCGAGCCTTGTAATTGAACTCGAAGGGATCGAAGGTATCGAAGGGGGTCGAAGGAGCTTTCCAGGTCACGTCGAAGGTGCGAAGGTCGACGGAGCTAGCAGTTGCGGGGCTTGTAATTGAACTCGAAGGGATCGAAGGTATCGAAAGCGGTCGAAGGATCTCTGCAAAATCAGGTCGAAGGTGCGAAGGTATCGAAGACGCTCGAAGGATCTCTGCGAAATCAGGTCGAAGGTGCGACGGTCGAAGGAGCTCGAAGGCGCCGCTCGGCTTCGAAGCGTCGAAGGTCGAAGTTGTCTCTAACGACTCGCCAGAACCTTCGACCTTCGAACCTTCGACGTGATTTACAAAGCTCCTTCGACCTTCGACCCTTCGACGTGATCTTACAGAGCTCCTTCGAGACTCTTCGATCCCTTCGACTCCTTCGAGTTCAAAGGCTCACCGATGCGGCTTTGCGCGCGCAGTCGGCGGCGCGGTCCAGGGATCTTCGGGCCACGGGTGGCGCGGGTAGCGGCCGCGGAGTTCCTTCCGCACTCCCTGATAGGTCGTGTTCCAGAAGCTGCGCAGATCGCGCGTGGTCTGCACCGCACGGCCGTTCGGCGCCAGCAGCTCGAAGACGACGGGCTCGTGGCCAGGCCCGAGCCGCGGTGATTCGGCGAGGCCGAACAACTCCTGCAGCTTCACCGCCGCGCTGACGCTGCCGTCCTCGTGATAGAGGAGACGCGCCGCACGGCCGCTCGGAAGCGGAAGCGTCTGCGGGGCGCGCCGATCGAGCTCGCGCGCTGACGACCACTCGAGCGCGCCAGGCAGATCGATCTGATCGAGACTTTTCTTTCCGGCAGTGGCATGGAGCAGCAGCTTGTCTTCGTCGACATCGAGCTGCGCGAAGCGCATGCGCCGGAACAATTGTTGATCATCCGATCGCCAACCGCGCGCGCGATATGTCTCGGCGAGCAGACGCGACGTCTCCGCCGCATCAGGCGTACCAGGCCGCTCGACGAGCGGAATCGCGCCGTAGTACGTCCGCGCAGTGGCGCGGACGCGGCCGTCCACGATCGCGTGCTCCAGCCGAATGTCGGTCGGCTCCAGCCAGCCAGGATCGACAGCGCTGGCGATGCGAATCAACGCTTCGGCGCCTTCGCCGCGGCGTCCTGCCTGGACGTCGATCGCAACGATGAACTCCGCATCGCGCACGCCGCTGTCGCGTCCGAGCACCGCACCGTGCCCCGACGCAAGCAGGAACCGCGGCGAGCCAGGCTCGCGGCGACGCGCGACACGATCCGGATATCCCGTAAAGATGGCTCGCAGAAAGCCCGCTTCTCCACTCGTGGCGCGGGAGCCTTGTATCGCTTCGCGCGCGAGATCGCCAATGCGCCGCGCAACCTCCTGCGCGTGCGGCGGCACTCCGCGCGCATCATCGACGGCTGTCAGCAAGTCGCTTGTGGTCGTCGTTCCATGCCGCGGCCAGGCGTGACGTTCGGACAGGAGCGCGCACGCGAGCGCGACCTGCCGGCTGCCAGCGGATTCGAGGAGCATCCGCGACAGGCGCGGATGAAGCGGCAACCCTTTCATCAGCACGCCGAGCGCCGTTACCTTTCCGTCGCGGACGGCGCCGAGCTGCCCGAGCAATGCGAGCGCCGCGTCGATACGATCCGCGTCCGGCGCATCGAACCATTCAAAAGATCGCGGATCGCCGCCCCACGCGAGGATGTCGAGCACGGTTTCCGACAGATCGATGCGATGGATCTCGGGCTCGCCGCGAGGGCGCAGTCGATCGGCGTGATCCCATAGCCGACGCACACGGCCGGGACCGAGCCGTCCGGCGCGACCGGCGCGCTGCTCCGC
Source organism: Vicinamibacterales bacterium (assembly GCA_035637115.1). Lineage (GTDB taxonomy): Bacteria > Acidobacteriota > Vicinamibacteria > Vicinamibacterales > 2-12-FULL-66-21 > JAICSD01. The sequence continues at coordinate 61,592 of DASPXV010000197.1, read as the reverse complement.
GGAATCAGCGGGAATCCGTTCGAGCTCGAGCGAATCAATCCCGCGATCCGGATCGAACCGCGCCACCTTCTGGTAGCCGGCATCGATCACCGCGGTCACGCCCGCAACGGTCAGCGAGGTCTCCGCGATATTCGTGGCGAGAATGACGCGCCGCCGTTCCGCTTCCGCGATAGCGCGATCCTGTTCGTCTGCCGGGAGCGAGCCGTGCAGCGGAACGACGTCGATCGACGGATCTGTCGCCGCGCGGACCTCCGGCAATGCGCGATTGATCTCCGGAGCCCCGGGAAGAAAACAAAGAACGTTTCCGAGTGTCTGCTGCAGCACGTCGCGAACGGCGGCCGTGACGGACTGCCCTGGCCGGTAGTCGAGATCTAAAGGATGCAGCCGCCCTGGCACTGCGATGACAGGACACTCATTCAGGAACGCCGCGAGGGCGCTCGACTCCAGGGTGGCGGACATCACCACGAGCCGTAGATCGTCGCGCGCGCGCCACGCCTGCCGCGCGAGCGCGAGGCCGACATCCGCGTGCACGCTGCGCTCGTGGAATTCGTCGAGGACGATCGTCGTGAAATCCGCAAGCAGCGGATCCTGCTGGAGCCGCGCCGTCAGAATCCCTTCCGTCGCGAACACCACGCGCGATTCGGACGTGAACCTGCGCTCGAACCGCACGTGCCATCCGACTTCGCGTCCAAGCGTCCATCCCTGCTCGGCAGCGATCCGCCGCGCCATCGATCTCGCCGCCACGCGCCGCGGCTGCAGCACGAGCACGGCCCCATCCGCCGCCAGCGCCGGCGGCACCCGCGTCGTCTTTCCCGCTCCAGGAGCCGCCGACAGAATCACCGCCCGCCGTGACCGGACGGCGGCAACAATCTGCGGCAGATACGGATCGATCGGTAGCGCAACCACAGACTACAGAGCATAACGATCAAACTCCGCGTCGGCCTGTGTTGGTCTGTGGCCCCAGTGTCCCGTGTCAGAAGTCCTGTTGCATTCGGCTGGCGCTGCATCCCGCCTGACGGCGTTTGGTCCTCCCTCACATACTCCCGGCATGCTCGGTCGTCGCGCCTTGCCAGCCGGGCGCATCGCCACCCTCAGTGCGGCACAGGACTTCTGACACGGGACACTACTCGGCTCGCAGCGCCGCCGCGGGATCGATGCGAAGGGCGCGGCGGATGGGCACCCAGTGGGCGAGAAGCGCGACCAGCGTCAGCAGACCTGCCGCGGCCGCGAATGTGAGCGGATCGATCGGGCGAACACCGAACACGAGAGTCGCGAGCAGGCGCGTGCTCGCGGCTGCGGCGGCCAGCCCTCCTGCAACGCCGAGCACGACGAGCTTCAAGCCACCAGTGAGGACAAGCCGCACCACGTCCGCGCGCTGCGCACCCAGCGCGACGCGGACGCCGACCTCGCGCGTACGAAGCGCGACGCCGTATGAGACGACGCCGTAAAGACCGATCGCCGCGAGCAGCACGGCGGCCGCGGCAAATCCGGCGAGCAGCCGCGTGACGAAGAGGCGCTGCGCCGAGGACTTGTCGACGAGCGACGTCAGCGTGGCGACACCATACACCGGCACGCCGGGATCGAGCTCGTGGAGGGCGCGCTGGACGGACGGCGCCAGTGACGCCGCGTCATCGCCCGATGACTTGACGATCGCCGTCAGGTACGCGGATGTGATTTGCGTTTCCGGTGTGTACATCGCGGGCACGACGGGAGCCGCGAGATCGTCGACGTGCACGTCCCCGACCACGCCCACCACCGTTCGCCACGCGCCTCGCGCGGCGCTGCCGATCCGGACCTGCGAGCCGATGGGATCTGCTGTTCCCCACAACGCTTTCGCGATCGAGTGTGAGATCACGATGACACGCTGCGCGTCCGACGTATCTTCGGCGGTGAAGGCGCGTCCCGACAGCACAGGGATGCCGAGCACGCGGAAGTACTCGGGCGTGATTGCGAACCGCTCGACACAGGGATCGGCCGCCGGATTTGCGTTCATTCGCCCCGCGACATGGAATCCCCAGCAGTCGCCCGCGCCGCCTCCCGCTCGCGCGAAGGGGATCTGCCCGGCCAACGCCGCGCTCTCGATACCCGGTATCGTCCGTATCCTGTCGAGCGCGCGCTGCTGAAACGCGACGATTGTGCGATCGTCGCCGAAGGCTTTGCCGGTGAGTGCGAACTGCAGCGACAGGACGCGTTCGGCGTCGAAGCCGCGGCTGACGTGCGTGAGGGCCGCGACGGTGCGGATCATCAACCCCGCGCCCGCGAGCAGGACGAGTGCGAGCACGAGGTCCGCTACGACAAGGATGGCGCGGATCCGCGATCGACCGCCAGCGCTGGTCCGCGAGTCAATCGCGAGCGCCTGTTGCGCATCGGTGGCGCCGGCGCGCCAGGCCGGCAAAAGCCCGAACAGGGCGCTCGTCAGCACCGCGATCGCTGCCGTAAAGACCAGGACGCGGCCGTCGATCGCGACGTGCTCCACCCGCGGCAAGGTCACGGGCGCGATCAACGCAAGGCCGCGAATCGCGATCATCGCGAGAAGCAGCCCGCCCAGCGCACCGCCGGCGCTGAGAAGCAGGCTCTCGGTGAGGAGCTGACGCGCGATCCGCCCGCGCCCGGCACCAAGAGCGGCCCGCAGCGAGAGCTCGCGGCCGCGCGCGGCAGCGCGTGCCACGAGCAGGTTCGCGACGTTCGCGCATGCGATGAGCAGCACCAAGCCAACCGACGCGAGCAAGACGTTCAGGGCCGTTCGTACGTGACCGGTGAGCGCTTCGTGCATCGGCATCACCGAAATGGCACCCGCGGGATAATCCGCCGGGTATTCCCTGCGCAGCTGCTCTCGGATGCCGTTCATCTCGGTCATCGCGGCAGCCACGGTGATGCCTTCCTTCAACCGCCCTATCGCGTAAACGGGTCGGCAGCGCAGACGGCACCCCGCCTGGTCGTCTCCGATCGGCACCCAGACTTCGGCGGACGTGTTGAAGTAGCGCTGCGCATCGAGAGGTTCGAAGGACGCCGGCATGACGCCGATAATGCGGAACGCCTGATCGTTCACCTCCACCGTGCGTCCCACCACCAGCGGATCGGCGCGGAAACGCCGACGCCACAGGCGATCGCTCAGCACCAGCACGTGCCAGCCGTCCTCGCGATCGTCCTCTGGGGTGAAGCTGCGGCCGAGAACGGGATGCGCGCCCATGACGTCGAAGTAGTTCCAGCTCACACGCACGGCCGGGAGCCGCTCTCCTTCACCGTTACTGACCACAGTCGGCATCCACAAACGCAGCATCGCGAATTGCTCGAAGCTGCGACTCCGCTCACGCCAGTCGGTTACCGTCGCGAGCCCGACACCCGACACAGAGCCGTCAGCGTTCCGGTCCGCGATCGTAACGAGCCGATCTGGATCCGCATACGGCAGCGGCTTCAGGATGACGGCATAAACGATCGTAAAGACCGCTGTATTGGCCCCGATGCCGAGCGTCAGCGTGAGCAGCGCGGCAGCAGTGAAACCGGGCGTACGGCGCAATACACGCAGTCCGTACCGCACGTCCTGTTTCAACGTATCCACGAACGCCAGTCCGCGCTGGTCGCGCCATTCTTCGGCAATCTGCGCGTCGCCGCCGAGCTCCAGCCTCGCGGCTCGCCGCGCCGCTTCGGGTGTGAGGCCACGCGCGCGGTGGCGCTCCTCCAGCATCTGCGCGTGGAACGCGAGCTCGCGCGCGAGATCGTCATCGCGACGGCCGAAACCGGCGACAGCTTTCAAGCGCGTGATGAGCTCCCGAACAGTCATGACCTTGCCGGACGGCTACTCCGCTCGCAGCGCGTCCGCGGGATCGATCCGCAGGGCCCGCCGAACGGGGACCCAATGCGCGACGAGCGCCAGCGCCACAGACGATCGCTCAGGAGCAGCACTCGCCAGTGGTCGGGGCGGTCGTCGTCGGTCGTAAACCCGCGGCCGATCGCCGGCCGCACGCCGAGCATGTCGAAATAGTTCCAGCTGACGCGCACCGCCGGGATCCGCTCCGCTTCACCATTCGTGAGAAGCGTCGGCGCCCACGAACGCATCATCGCAAGGCTTTCGAACGACCGGCTGCGTTCGCGCCAGTCGATCACGGCATCTCCTCCGTCCCGCCGAGGACGCGCGTCATGATTGAGGCCATGCGGTGCCAGTCTTCGGCCTCGCGGAGCAGCTGGCGTCGTCCCGCGCGAGTCAGCGCGTAGAAGCGGGCGCGCCGGTTGTTTTCCGACGTCCCCCACTTCGAGCTGATCCACCCACGCTGCTCGAGCCGCAGCAGCGCCGGGTACAACGTGCCCTGGTTCAACTGGAGAAGGCTGCCCGACACCTGCTGCAGGCGCTGCGCGATGCCGTAGCCGTGCAGCGGGCCCATCGACTCGAGCGTCTTCAGCACCATCAGGTCGAGCGTGCCCTGGAGAACGTCTGCCTTGTTCATGTTGATTCCCAACAGGAGCATATGCCGTCTCATGTTGGACGTCAACATGAGAGTCGCTGGCAACGTTCGGCGCGATCGAGTACAAGGGCGCATGCACCCCCTCGTTCTCTCCGCCACGCTGCTACTGCTCGGCTCGCAGGATTCCGTCTTCCGCGTCGGCACCGCCGCCGTACCGCGCGGGGAAACGGGCCGCGGCGCCATTGAAGTTCCCGCTGGCAGCGATGCGGCGCTGTCGATTCCCGTCGCGGTCGTCCACGGTGCCAGCCCCGGTCCCGTTCTCGCCATCGTCTCCGGCGCGCACGGCACCGAGTACGCGTCGATCATTGCCGTCGAACGGCTGATCCAGCAGCTCGACGCGAAGGCGATCAGCGGCACGGTGATCCTCGTACCCCTCGTCAACGTGCCGTCGTTCGAGCAGAAGATCGCGCACGTCAACCCGGTCGACGGCAAGAGCATGAATCGGTTTTATCCGGGCAAAGCCGACGGAACGCAGACGGAACGCGCGTCGCTCGCGATGACGCGCGAGGTGGTGGAGAAATGCGACCACCTGATCGACCTGCACGGAGGCGATCTCGATGAAAGCCTGCGCCCCTACTCGTACTGGACGAAGACGGGCAACGAGAAGCAGGACGCGATGTCGCGAGAGATGCTGCTCGCGTTCGGGCTCGACACGATCATCATCTCGGCGGATCGTCCCAAAGATCCCGCCGCATCCCGTTACCTCGAGAACACGGCGTCCACCCGCGGCAAGCCTTCCTTCACCGCCGAGGCGGGGCACGCCGGCACGGTCGAGCCGCGCGACGTGGATGCGCTCGTCAACGGATCGATCTCCGTCATGCGCTACCTGAAGATGCTGCCGGGCGCGCCTTCGAACATCGAATCTCCGGTGTGGATCGAGCGGGTCGCGACGATCGCGAGCGAGGCCACCGGCATTTTCTATCCACTCGTGACGCGCGGGTCATACGTGCAGAAAGGCGCGAAAGTCGGATACGTCACCGACTACCTTGGCAAGCCGATCCTCGAAGCGCGCGCGCCTGAGAGCGGCATCATTCTTTTCATCCGCGCCGTCCCGTCGATGACCAAAGGAGAAACGATCGCCAACGTCGGTGTTCCGATGCGCTGAACAACGCCCGAACGGGGCTCGTATAAATTCAAATGGAACGTCTTCTACAAGACCTGCGTTTCGCGAGCCGGCTCCTTTGGAAGGACCGCGGCTTCGCCACCACCGCCATCATCACGCTCGCCGTGTGCATCGGTGCGAACGCGACGATCTTCGCCGTCGTCAACGCCGTCCTGTTACAGCCCCTGCCGGTCCGCAACGCCCGACAGCTCGTTTACATGTACAACGCCTACCCGGGCGCCGGCGTAAGCGACGAGGGCGGTTCCACCGGGGTTCCGGACTACTACGACAGGCTGAAAGAAACGGACGTCTTTCAGGAGCAGGCGCTCTATAACACTCGCGGCATGACGCTGGGTGGTGATGCGGAACCGCAACGCATCACGGCAATGCTGGCCACGCCGTCGCTGCTGCGCCTTTTGCAGGTGCAGCCGATCCGCGGACGTCTCTTTATGGATGAAGAAGGAGAGATCGGCAAGACCCACAAGGTCGTGCTGACCTACGCCTCATGGCAGCAGTGGTTCGGCGGACAGGACAACGCGGTTGGCCGCGACGTCCGCATCGGCGGGGAGCCTTACACGGTGGTCGGCATCCTGCCGCGCGGATTCAGTTTCCTCGAACCGGACGTGAAAGTCTGGGTGCCGGTGGCGTTCACGGCCGAACAGAAGTCGGACGAATCGCGCCACAGCAACAACTGGTCGTACGTCGCGCGACTGAAACCGGGCGCCACCGTGGAGCAGGCGCGGCAGCAGATCGACGCGTTGAATGCCCGCAACCTCGATCGGTTTCCCAAGCTGAAACAGATCCTGATCAACGCCGGATTCCATACCGTCGTCGTTCCGCTCCAGGCGTACCTCGTCCGCGACATCCGCAATACGCTGTATCTCCTTTGGGGAGGCGTCGTGTTCGTCCTGCTGGTCGGGGCGGTGAACGTCACCAACCTGATGCTCGTGCGATCGAGCGCGCGCACGCGCGAGCTGGCGACGAGGCACGCGCTCGGTGCAGGACTGGCGCGTATCGCGCGACAGCTTTTGACGGAGACCGTCGTGCTCTCCGTTGCAGGCGCGCTGCTGGGCCTCGCCCTTGCATACGCCGGCGTCCGCGTCCTGTCGTCGCTCAGCCTCGACGCAACGCCGCAGGGGACGACCGTCACCGTGGATGGTGCGGTGGTGGCGTTCACGTTCGGGCTCGCACTCGCCCTGTCGGTCCTGATCGGACTCGTTCCGATCCTGAGCTTGCGCCACCTGAATTTGAGCCAGACCTTCCGCCAAGAGGGACGATCGGGCACGGCAAGCCGCGGCGCCCGTGTCGCGCGACGCTCTCTCGTCACGGCGCAGATTGCGTTCGCGTTCATGCTGCTAATTGGCGCCGGATTGCTGCTCGCAAGTTTCCAGCGTGTGCTCGCGGTGCGTCCCGGTTTCGACGCCAGTCACGTACTCACGGGGATCGTGAGCCCACCCGCGGCGCGTTACAAGGATGATGCGGCGCTTCGCGGCTTCTGGAACTCTCTCCTGTCTCGCGTGCGCGCGCTGCCCGGCGTGAACGCGGCGGGAATCGCAGGCGGTATTCCGCTCGGTGGCGATTACAGCGACAGCGTGATCCTGGCGGAAGGTTACGCAATGTCGCCAGGCGAGTCGCTCATCTCCCCCTACAACACGTCAGTATCTGCCGGTTATTTCGAGGCCATGTCGATCCCGCTCAAGCGCGGCCGCCTCTTCGCCGATTCCGACGACGAGCGCGCGCCCAGCGTCGTGATCGTCGACGAGCGCCTCGCCACTCGTTTCTGGAAGGATGCGGATCCGATCGGACGACGCATGTGGAAGCCGGAGTCGGCCGGGGAATTGACCGCCGGCCCTGGACCGAAGACCCGTTTCTATACCGTCGTCGGCGTCGTCGGTAACGTCAGAACGCGCGGGCTGACCGAAAAGGAGCCCGTCGGCATGTATTACTTCCCGTTCGCGCAGAACGTCGGACGCGGAATGACGCTCGTGACGCGGACGGCGGGAGATCCGTCGTCCATTGCCGGCAGCATCCGCCAGCAGGTACGCGCGATCGATCCGGAGCTGCCGTTTTTTTCAGTCAAGCCGATGCAGCAGCGCGTGGACGAATCGCTCGTGAGCCGGAAGACGCCGATGCTGCTGGCGTCGCTGTTTGGCGGCATCGCATTGTTTCTTGCGGCGATCGGCATCTACGGCGTGCTCGCGTACCAAGTCGCACAGCGGCGCAAGGAGATCGGCATCAGGATCGCGCTCGGCAGCGACGGCCGCCGCATCTTCGGCCTCATCGTCTCCGAGGGGCTCTGGCTGCTCGGCGCGGGCGTGGGCGTGGGACTCGGCGGTGCCTTCGTGATCCGAAAAGCGATGGAGACGCAGCTGTTCGGCGTGCAGCCGATGGATCCGGTGGTGCTCGCCGCTGTCGCGGCGGTGCTCGGCTTGGTCGCCTTTGCCGCATGCGCCGTTCCCGCTCGCCGCGCCGCGCGCATCGATCCGCTGATTGCGCTGAACGACTAACATTATCGCGTGGCACTCGAGACGGTATTCCTGGACGCCGGCGGCGTCCTGATGTATCCGAACTGGTGGCGGATCTCCGATGCCCTTGCGGCGCACAGCGTCTCCGCCTCCCCTGAAATCCTGATGAAGGCCGATCCGGTCGCCAGGCGCGAGCTGGACGACCGGCGCGTGATTGGCGGCACGACCGACGCAAGTCGCGGCTGGCTTTTCTTCGACCTGATTCTGAAGCACGCCGGCGTCATGCCCTCGGACGGCACCAGGGCTGCCCTCGTGGACTTACACGCATATCACACGGCGAGCAATCTCTGGGAGTACGTTCCGCCCGACGTCGTGCCCGCGCTCGAGGCGCTCCGCGCGCGCGATCTCCGCCTCGTGGTCGTCTCGAACGCGAACGGAACGCTCCGCGCGCACATGGACAGAATCGATCTGACCCGCCGGTTCGATTGGGTTCTGGACTCAGCGGATGAGGGAGTGGAAAAGCCGGACCCGCGCTTTTTCGAAATCGCGCTCGCGCGCAGCGGCGCACGGAAAGACACGACCATCCACGTCGGCGACCTGTATCACGTCGATGTGCTCGGCGCGCGCAGCGCCGGTCTCCGCGGCGTGATGCTTGACGAAGCGGATCTCAGGCCGGACGCCGACTGCCCGCGCGTGCGTTCGCTTGATCAGCTCGTGGAGCGGATTGCGAGCGGAGAATTCGATTAGGACTTCCCTTCGATCTTCGCCCAGGTGTCCTTGAGCGACACCGTCCGATTGAAGACCGGCCGCTGCGGTGTCGTGTCCGGATCCACGCAGAAATAGCCGATGCGCTCGAACTGGAACCGCGATCCCGCGGGCGCCGTGGCGGCCGAGGGCTCGACCTTCGCGTCGGTGACGAGCACCAGCGACGCCGGGTTGAGCACCGTCCGGTAATCTTCGACCTTCCCGGGCTCTTCGACGCTGAACAGCCGATCGTACAGCCGCACTTCGGCATCGACGGCGTGCACGGCTGACACCCAGTGCAGGGTGGCCTTCACTTTGCGGCCGTCCGGCGCGTCCCCTCCGCGCGTGGCGGGATCGTACGTGCACCGCAGCTCGGTGACCTCGCCGGTTGCGTCCTTCACCACGCGCTGGCAGGTAATGAAATAGCCGCAGCGCAGCCGCACTTCGCGCCCGGGCGCGAGCCGGAAGAATTTCTTCGGCGGATCCTCCCGGAAGTCGTCGCGTTCGATGTAAAGCTCGCGCGAGAACGGGACCTGCCGCGTACCCGCCTCGGCATCTTCCGGGTTGTTCACGACGTCGAGGTATTCCGTCTGCCCTTCCGGGTAATTCTCGAGGACGACTTTCAGCGGACGCAGCACGCCCATGACGCGCGGCGCACGTTTGTTCAAATCCTCGCGGACCGCGTGCTCCAGGAGCGCGACGTCCACGAGGTTCTCGCGCTTCGCGACGCCGATGCGATCGCAGAACGCGCGGATCGCATCGGGTGTGTAGCCGCGGCGGCGCATGGCCACGATCGTGGGCATGCGGGGATCGTCCCACCCCGACACGTGCCCTTCCTGCACGATCTCGAGCAGCCTGCGCTTGCTCATGACGGTGTAGGTCAGGTTCAGCCGCGCGAACTCAATCTGCCGCGGCTTTGCCGGCACCGGCAGGCTGTCCACCAGCCAGTCGTACAGCGGCCGATGATCCTCGAACTCGAGCGTGCAGAGTGAGTGTGTGATCTCTTCCAGCGCGTCGGATGGCGGATGCGCGAAGTCGTACATCGGATAGATGCACCACGCATCGCCCGTGCGATGGTGGTGCGCCCGCCTTATCCGGTAGAGGACCGGGTCGCGCATGTTGATGTTCGGCGACGCCATGTCGATGCGCGCGCGCAGCACGTGCTCGCCGTCGGCGAACTCCCCCGCGCGCATCCGCGTAAATAGATCGAGATTCTCCGCCGGCGTCCGGTTCCGAAACGGGCTGTCCGTGCCCGGTTCGGTCAGCGTCCCGCGGTTGCGGCGGATTTCATCGGCACTCTGGCTGTCGACGTAGGCCTTGCCCTCACGGATCAGGTAGACGGCATATTCGTACAGCTGTTCGAAATAATCGGAGGCGAAGTGCAGGCTGCTCCAGTCGAAGCCAAGCCAGCGGACATCCTCCTCGATGGACTCGACGTACTCGACGTCTTCCTTCGTCGGGTTCGTGTCGTCGAAACGCAGGTTGCACGTACCGCCGTAGTCGCGCGCCACTCCGAAGTTCAGGCAGATCGACTTGGCGTGTCCGATGTGGAGGTACCCGTTCGGCTCCGGCGGAAAACGCGTGGCCACCCGGCCGGCGTTGCGGCCGGCCGCCAGGTCCTCGGCGATGATGGTACGAATGAAGTCGAGCAACTCTTGATTATAACGCCCGAGCGCGTAAGGATCGGGTGACAGATGTGGCAGGACCTCCGCTACGGGCTTCGGGCGATCCTGAAGCAGCCCGCATTCACGACCCTCGCCGTGCTGACGCTGGCGCTCGGCATCGGCGCGGCGACGACGATTTTCAGCGTCATCCAGAACGTGCTGCTCGATCCCTTCCCGTACAAGGATGCGGACCGGGTCGCGGCGATCAGGATTCATGACGCCACGAATCCACAACCGTTCGGCCGAACCGCGCTGCAGACCCCGGAGTTTCTGGACTACGTCGAACAGAACCACGTCTTCGAAGACGTGATCGGGGGAACGGGGGAAGACGTCCTGATGACGACGGCCGAGGGGACGGAACAGCTGACTGGCGGCGCCGTGACGCCGAACACGTTTCAGTTCCTTGGTGTGGCGGCCCAGCTGGGGCGCACGCTTACGCCGGCTGACGCGACGACCGGCGCGCCTCCAGTATTCGTGATGGCCCACAAGATGTGGGTCAAGCATTTCAACGCAGATCCAACAATCGTCGGGCGCACGCTGGTGCTCAATGGTGTGCCGACGACGGTCGTCGGCGTGATGCCGGCGCGGTTCACGAAGATCGCGGCGGATCTCTGGAGGCCGGTGGCCCTGAATCGCGGCGATCCGCTGGTCAAGCAGCGTTTCTTCGTGTTCCAGGCACGGCTCAAGCCCGGCGTCACGCTGGCCCAGGCCGCCGCGGATCTCGACGTCATCGCGCATCGGTACGCCGCCGCGAATCCGCAGAACTACCCCAAACAGTTCAATGTGATTGTCGTCAGCTGGGTCGACAGCATCGTGGGACAGTTCCGGAAGACGCTATACACGATGTCCGCCGCGGTCGGATTGCTGCTCGTGATCGCCTGCTTCAACGTGGCGATCATGCTGCTCGCGCGGTCGACGGCGCGCGCCAGGGAAATGGCGGTTCGGGCATCGCTCGGCGCCAGCCGCTCGCGGCTGATTCGGCAGCTGTTGATCGAAAGCCTGCTGCTCGCAGCCGGCGGCGTCGTATTCGGCTGCCTGTTCGCGTATGGCGGCATCAAGGCGATCGTGCCGCTGATCCCCGATGGCTTCATTCCACGTGAAGTCGTCATCCGCCTGAACCTGCCGGTGCTCGCCTTCAGCCTCGGACTCGCCGTCTTCACGGTGGTGCTTTTCGGCCTGGTGCCGGCCACTCAATCGGTGCGGCGCAACATCGTCGAGCCGCTCAAGGATTCAGGGAAGGGGGTCGGCGCCGGCTTTCGCGGCGGCCGGCTGCGCGGCGCGTTGATCGTGACGGAGATCGCGCTCTCGCTGATGCTGCTCGTAGGAGCGGGATTGCTGATGCGCAGCTTCGTCGCGTTGCAGCGCGTCGATCTTGGCCTCAATCCCGACAACATCCTTGTCGTGCGGCTGCCGTTCCAGCGCGGCACGTACCAGACAGCGGCAGAGAAGCAGCGCTTCTTTCAGCAGTTGCTGCAGCGCGTCCACGCGCTGCCAGGCGTAGTTGCCGCGACCGAGACCACGACGCTGCCTCCGTACGGAGGTATTGGCACTGACCTGGACGTGCCCGGCAAGACACACACGGAGAAATGGACAGGCATCTTTCAACTCGTCAGCGAAGGGTACGCAAAAACTCTGGGCCTGAGGCTCACTCGGGGCCGCATGCTGTCGGCGGATGACGTTGTCGGCGCACGCAAGGTCGCCGTGATCAATGAAACCCTGGTGAAGCGGTACTTCGGAGCCGAGGACCCGCTGGGGCAGCGCGTCAAGCTGTCGTTTCTCGAGAGCGTTCCGGAGGGACGCGTGCCCGACCCGCTGTTCGACATCGTCGGTGTCATCGCTGATGCGAAGAATAGCGGCATTCAGGATCCGCCGGTGCCCGAAGTGCTGATTCCTTATACGATGACGGGAGCGTTCCAGCGCGGCATTCTCGTCAGGACGGCAGGCGAACCAACGGCGCTGGTCAACAGCGTGCGCAAGGAGATCTGGACCGTCGATCGGACTGTGGCGCTCGCGAACGTCGGTTCACTCACAGCGTTTCTCAAGCAGTTCTCGTACGCGGAGCCGCGCTTCAGTCTCACGCTCCTGAGCGTGTTCGCGGGCGTGGGGCTCTTGCTCGTGGCTGTCGGGGTCTACAGCGTGATCGCCTACACGGTCTCGCGCCAGATCCACGAGATCGGCATCCGCATGGCGCTCGGCGCGCGCCGCGCCGATGTTTTCGGTCTCGTCATGGGCATGACGCTGCGGCTCGTTGTCGCGGGAGTGGTGCTCGGCCTCCTCGGAAGCCTCGCGGTCATGCGCGTGCTCGCCAGCCAGATCTGGGGCATCTCGCCGCGCGATCCGGTGACGCTGGGCGCCGTCGTGGCGGCGATGTCGCTGGCGGCGCTGATCGGCTGCTACTTCCCCGCGCGACGCGCGATGAACGTGCATCCGATCGTCGCGTTGCGGGGCGACTGACCGGTCATCGCGTGGTGTTCCTCCGGGTCGACGAGATTCCCGGCTGTGAAACAGCGCAGTCGTCCGGCTGCTGATCGGCTACCCTTCTCAAATGCTCTGGTCGCTCGCGCAGGACGTGCGCTTCGCGCTGCGGCAGATCCGGCGCGCGCCGGCGTTCGCGATAAGCGCGGTGCTGACGCTCGCGCTCGGGATTGGGGCGAATACCGGCATCTTCAGTCTGCTCAACGGCTACCTGCGCCCGCTGCCGGTGCCGCAGGCGGACCGCATCGTAGTCGTGGCCGCCGAAATGCCCGGCGACGAAACCGGCTTCCGATACCGATTCTCGTATCCAGCGCTGACCGACTACCGTTCCGAGACAGGCGTTTTCTCAGACGTCTTCGCGTTCGACACGCGGATAGGCGGCCTGACCACGGGAGGAAAGACGACCCAGTTCGTCTACCACGCGGTCACCGGAAACTTTTTCAGCGGGCTGCAAATCGCGCCCATTCTTGGCCGCGCATTCGAGCCGGGAGAAGGGGAGCATGTCGGCGGCGACATCGCGCTCGTCCTCGGCTACCAGTTCTGGCAGCGCCGGTTCGGCGGTGACGCGTCCGTCGTGGGAAGTGTCGTTCGTCTCGACGGCCGGCCGGCACGAATCATCGGCATCGCTCCGCCCGGATTTCATGGCCTGTACCAAGGCGCGGAGATCGAAGGATACGCGCCGCTCACCGTGCTTCAGGGCCGCGCCGCGCAGTCAGGACGGCTGTTCACCGACCGCACTATCCGGTTCCTGACAATGATCGCGCGGTTGCGGCCTGGCGTCACGGTCCGGACCGCGCAGGGAGCCGTTGACGTGATCGCACAGCGGCTGCAGCACGAGTATCCACAGGAGAGGAACGTGACCGCGCGCGTGCTGCCCGAACCGATGGCGCGGCCGATCCCGATGCGGTTCCTGTCAGAGATTCTTCCACTCATCCAGGGTTCGATGCTCGGCCTCGCGGGTCTCGTGCTGCTCATCGCGTGCATGAACGTCGCGAACCTGCTGCTCGTGCGCGCCACGGCGCGCCAGCGCGAAATGGCAATGCGCGCGGCGCTCGGCTCCGGCCGTGCGCGGTTGATCCGCCTGCTCCTCGTCGAGAGCCTGCTGCTCGCGTTCGCCGGTACCGCAGCCGGGCTCGTGCTCGCACGGTGGGCGACGTCCCTGTTCGTCGCGAGCCTCGACGTCGCTGTCGATCTGCCGCTCAATCTCGATTTCCACTACGACTGGCGCGTCTTTCTTTACGCGACCGCGATCGCCGGCATCACGGGCGGTCTCATGGGACTCATTCCTGCGACGCGTGCATCGCGCGCGCAGGTGACGGCGCTGCTGCACGACGGGGGCCACGGATCGTCCGGCGCGGGTCGCCAGCGCCTGCGCAGCGCGATGGTCGTCGCCCAGGTTGCGGGTTCGCTCGTGCTCCTCATCGTCGCGGGGCTGTGCATCCGCAGCACCCAGCGCGCGCAGGTGATGGACCTGGGCTTCGATGCGTCGAACGTGCTGACGATGCGCATCGATCCGCACCAGGTCGGATATGATCTTCCGCGCACCAAAAACTTTTACGACGAGCTCGAGCGCCGTATCCGTGCGCTGCCGGGCGTCGAGTCGTTCGCCATGGCGTTTAGCGTGCCGATGGGGTACATCTTCGACGGCTGCGTGGCGGCGCGGGAAGGAGACATCGCGGCAGCCGACGAGCCTCGATCCAATGTCGGATGCAACCCCGTCACGCCGGATTACTTTGGCTTGATGCGGATTCCGATCCTCGCGGGACGCGGATTCACGCTGCAGGACGACGAATCATCGCCGCGCGTGGTGATCGTCAACGAAACGCTGGCGCGGCGGATCTGGCCCGGCCAGGACCCGATCGGCCGCACGCTCGTCATCCCGCGATTCGAAGGACGCCTCTGGAAAGTCGTGGGCGTCGCGCGCGACAGCAAGTATCTGGCGGTCTTCGAGAATCCGCTGCCGCACCTCTACTTTCCGATGCGTCAAAGCGTCTTCTACATGCGCGTGCTCTACATTCGCTCCTCCGCGCCTCCGGAGTTGATGGGACCGCTGGTGCAGCGCGAAATCCAGGTGCTGGATCCGGAAGTACCTGTCGCCGACGTAAAGACGTTGACGCAGGTCGTGGAAGGGGGAATGGGGTTCCTGCTCTTCCGCGTCGGCACGCTGCAGGCCGCCGCCATGGGTGTGCTGGGCCTGCTGCTCGCGGTGGTCGGCGTCTATGGTGTCGTGTCGTACGGCGCGAGCCAGCGGACGCGCGAGATGGGCATCCGGATCGCGCTCGGCGCGGAGCCGGCGATCGTGCGCGGGCTCGTGCTGCGCCAGGGAGCGATTCTCGTCATCGGCGGGATCATTACGGGCCTCGTGATCGCCGCGGGCGTGACACGCGCGCTCGCACGCTTCTTCTTCCTCGTGGGCTCGCTCGACGTCGCCACGTTCGTCCTCGTCACTGCCCTGCTCTCGATCATCGCGCTCGTCGCGTGCTACCTGCCGGCCCGCCGCGCCATGCGCGTGGATCCGATGGTGGCACTGCGGCACGAATAGGAGGCGAACCATGCGGCAATGGGTCGATCAGTTCTGGCGCGACGTTCAGTTCGGCGTGCGCGGGCTGTTGCACAGTCCGGGATTTACGCTGGTCGCGGTCATGTCGCTGGCGCTCGGCATCATGGCCACAACCGCGATCTACAGCGTCCTCCAGGCGGTCGTCCTCGATCCATTTCCCTACAAGGACGTGGACCGTCTCATGAGCGTGCGTGTGTCGAACGCAGCGCGGCGCGGCTTCCGGACCGGATATTCGGTCGATCAGTTCGTCGAAATCGCCGAGCGGAGCACGATCTTCGATGGAATCATCGCCTCGACGATCAGCGACGTGCTGTGGACGGGAGACGGCGACCCGCAGCGATTGCGCGGGAACCACGGCACGTTCAATACCTTCGAGGTGATGGGCGTTCCGCCGCTCATTGGAAGGACACCGACGGCGGCGGACGCCCGCCCTGGCGCCGAGCCGGTCGTCGTGCTCGGCTATCGGTTCTGGCAGCGCCAGTTCGGCGGCGATGCCAACGTGCTCGGCCGCCAGCTTCGGCTCAACGACACGATGCGTACGGTCATCGGCGTGATGCCGAAGCGTTTCATGTGGCGCGGCGCGGACGTGTATCTGCCCATCACGCTCGAGCGCGGAAGGATCACTGAAGGGGTCCGCAACGTGCACCTGCTCGGACGGCTGAAGCCGGGCGTAACGGATGCAAAGGCGGAAGCGGATCTGGGGCCGATCATCGCGGACCTGAAGAAGAAGGAGCCGGGACAGTTCCCCGACGCGTGGCGCGTCGGTCTTCTCCCGTTCAAACAGACGTTTCGAAGCGGGATCAGCGGGGACATCTGGGTGCTGCTTGCGGCGGTCGGTCTGCTGCTGCTGATCGCGTGCGCGAACGTGTCGAATCTCCTGCTGTCGAGAGCGGCGGCGCGACAGCGCGAAATGACCGTGCGCGCGGCGCTCGGTGCGGGTCGCGGGCGCCTGGTGCGCCAGCTGCTGACCGAGAGCCTCATCCTCTCGCTCGGCGCCGGTGTGCTGGGCACGCTGCTCGCGTACGGCGGCCTGCCGGCGATTCTCTCGCTCGTGCCTCCCGGCACGATTCCTGACGAATCGGAGATCGCGCTCAACACGCGTGTGCTCCTCTTCGCACTCGCGCTGTCCGCGCTCACGAGTGTCGTGTGCGGCCTCGCGCCGGCGTTGCACAGCAGCAGGCGCGATCTCGCGGGCTCGATGCGCGAGGTCGGCCGGAGCCTGGCGGGAAACTCGAGGCAGGCGTTGCTTCGCCGGACGCTGGTGATCGCCGAAGTGGCGCTCTCCCTCGTGCTGCTTGCCGGCTCGAGCGTGCTGCTGCGCGCTTTCGTGGCGATGCAGCAGGTGGTTCTCGGTGTCCCGGCCGATCGCGTGCTGACGATGCGTGTGCCGTTGTCGCCTCAGAAGTATCCGGACGCGCCGCATCGGATCGCGTTCTTTCAGGAGGTGCTGCGGAAGGTGAACGCGGTGCCGGGCGTGGCGGCGGCCGCCGTGAACAGCGGGCTGCATCCGATGGGCAACATGTGGACCGCGGCGGAGATTCCCGGACAGGCGCCGAACACCGATCCCGTGCAGGTGCATCACGTGAGTGCGGACTACACCAACGTCGTCGGCATCCGACTGGCGGCCGGACGCCTGTTCACCGACGGGGACGTCAACGGCGCTGAGCCGGTCGCGCTGGTCAACGAGCGCTTCGTGCGCAGCCGGTTGACCGCCTCGCCGCTTGGCCAGATCGTTCGGCTCCCTCGGCTCAAGGACGCGCCCTTTTCCGCCGCGAACGTGACATTTCAGATCGTGGGCGTGGTGCACGACACCTTGAACGCCGGGCTCACCGATCCGGTCATGCCGGAGATCTACATTCCGTTCACCGCCGCCGGCATGTCGAACCTGCTCGTCGTCCGTACCCACGGAGATCCCGCAGCCGTAAGCCGCGCGGTCGTCAGCCAGATTTATGCGGTTGACAAGGGACAGCCGGTGACGGCGATCCTGACCCTCGACGCGATCTTGCGGGACACCCAGTTCGCGACGCCGAAATTCAACCTGGTGCTGTTATCGGTATTCGCGGCGGTAGGACTCGCGCTCGCCCTCGTAGGCGTCTATGGCGTGATGTCCAGCGCCGTCGCGCAGGAACGGCAGGAAATCGGGATTCGGATGGCGCTTGGCGCCGATGCCAGCGCCATCGCGCGAATGATCATCGGGCGCGGCTCACGCCTGCTGCTTGCGGGCACCGCTCTCGGCCTCGTCGGGAGCATCGTGGCCGGACGGCTCCTCGCGCGCAGTGTCTGGAGGATGTCGGCGTTCGATCCGATTGCGTTCGCTGCCGTCGCGGCGATGCTGATGATCGTGGGCGTGATCGCCTGTGCGCTGCCCGCGCGCCGCGCGATGCGCGTCGACCCGATGATTGCCTTGCGGCACGAGTAGCTAGCCGCCGGCGGCCTTGCGGCCGATGTCCACCGCGCGGAATCCGGGATCGCCCCAGTTCATGATGAAGACGCTGAAACCCTGCTTCATGCGGGTTTCAATGTCGGTCTCCGTCGCAGGATAGCCGCACTGCACGTTGAACTCCTTGCACGCGGCGAGCACCTGCTGGATCGCGGCTTCCCAGCCGTCGGCATCAAACGTCCGCTTCCCCTCGGCATCGGTCGTGGTGAAGACGCCGCGCAGCGTACCTGCGCCAGGGAAGAGCACACTGATCCCCTTCACCGCGGCGATCTCGCGCACGTGCGCGAGTCCCACCTTGCTCTCGACGATCGTCCAGTTCGTGAGCTCGCCGTTCGGATTCAGCGGCCACACATCCGCCCTGTCGCGATATTCGTTATCGGACATGCCCCAGTACTTCGGCGCACTGCCGACTTCTTCAGGGCGCGTGCCTCCCTTTGACTTGAAGCGCATCGCCGCAAGGCCCTGTTTCACTTCATCCGCGCTCTCGACGCCGACGAACACGATCGTGCTGACGCCGAGGTTCAACTGGCGGCTGATGTTGTCGATCGCTTTTACGGGATCGGGAGCAATCTCAGGCGTCTTCACGGAGAGCGGATGTTTCCATCGCACGTCCGGAGCGGATTCATCCGCCATCGCACTTACGAACGCGGTGAATGCGGGAATGCCGCGATCGACTCCTCCTTCCATCGTCCCGTCGAAGACGAAGTCGCTCTTGTCGTACGCGAGCGCGTCCTTCGCAAGTTCCGCCGGTGTCTTGAGGACGGGCGGCGCCGGCGGCGGCGTGACCGGCGCGGTTGTACCTGGCGCGGCGGTTCCTCGATTGCGACCGCGCGCGTTGCTCGGTGCGTAGAGTCCGAAGATCGGCTTCTTCTGCGCGTGGAGCTCGATCATGGGATTCAGGTGTGTGCGGTTATGGCCTGCGCCGACGGCGGCGCTCCCCGACATGATCACGCCCACGATTACGATCTTCGTACCAACGCGCATTGGTTCCTCCGGAATTGCCGAGTATTCTAGACCCCTTTTGAACGATCATTGTTCGGCCGATAAGTGACCGATATGACTCCCGAACCCGCGAAGTCCGGGTTTGCCTTTGAAAAGCGGCGCGCGGACGCGGTTCTGACTCTGGCAGGCGGAGAAACCGTGAAGGGATGTTTCTTCGTTGCGGGCAGTGCGAGCCACGATGGGCCCGAACGCGTCGTGGACCTCCTGAATTCGGAAGCTGGTTTTTTTCCGTTCGAGATCGACCGGGCCGGGCCGCGGGCGGTGCTCTACAACCGCGCGCACCTGATCTTCGCCGAGATCTTCGATCGCGAGGAGAAACGCGATCCCGGATACGCGGTCGCGACGCCCCGCGAAGTGTCGGTGATGTTGTCCAATGGACAGCGCATCGACGGCGTCGTCCGCGTGTCGCGCCCGGAAGGACGCGATCGGCTGAGCGACTGGACGCGGCAACCGGAAGTGTTCCGGTACGTGGAAGCCGGCGACTCGACGCTCATCGTGAACGCCGCCCACATCGCCGCCATTACAGAGGTACAAGGACCTTGAGCGACACCGCGCCCCTGATCGATCAGCTGTTTCACGCCATGGTGAAAGCCGGCGCGTCCGACCTGCACCTGAGCGTGGGCTCCCCGCCGATGATCCGCAAGGACGGGCACATGCAGGTGCTCGATCCGGCGGCCACCGTGCTGAGCGGACAGGACGTCGTGCAGCTGCTCGCGCCGATCATGCCGGAAAAGAACCGGAAGGAATACTCCGAGCGGCACGATACCGACTTCGCGTACGAGATCTCCGGCCTGGCGCGGTTTCGCTCCAACGTGTTCGCCGACCGCCGCGGTCCCGGCGCGGTCTTCCGCGTCATCCCCTCGAAGATCCTCACCGCGGAGCAACTGGGACTGTCGCCGCACATTCTTAACATGTGCGCGCTGAACAAGGGCTTGATCCTGGTCACGGGCCCGACAGGGTCGGGGAAATCGACGACGCTGTGCGCGATGATCGACCACATCAACAAGTCGCGGCCGGATCACATCATCACAATCGAGGATCCGATTGAGTTCGTCCACGACAACCAAAAGTGCCTGATCAACCAGCGCGAGGTCCGGACGCACACGGACTCCTTCAAGGACGCGCTGCGCGCGGCGCTGCGTGAAGATCCGGACATTGTCCTCGTCGGCGAGTTGCGCGACCTGGAGACCGTCGCGATCGCGATCGAGACCGCGGAAACAGGACACCTCGTGTTCGGGACGCTTCACACGACGACGGCCGCGTCAACGGTAGATCGCGTCATCGATCAGTTCCCGGCGGACCGTCAGGCACAGATCCGGATCATGCTGTCGGAGTCACTGAAGGGCGTCATCGCCCAGACGTTATGCCGGAAGATCGGCGGCGGACGCATTGCCGCGCTCGAGGTGCTGATTGCGACGCAGGCAGTGAGCAACCTAATTCGCGAAGGGAAGACATTCCAGATTCCCTCGATCATGCAGGTCAACAAGGCCAACGGGATGGTGAGCCTGAACGACGCGCTGATGGAGCTGGTGATGAAGAAGCTTGTCGAGCCGGCGGAGGCTTACGCGAAAGCCGTGGACAAGGGGGGCTTCGATGCCGCGTTGAAACGCGCGGGGATCAATGTCGGCCTGCCTGCGGATGCGAAGGCCGCGAAACCAGCCGGCTCTCCCGCTTAGCGTTACTCGCCTCAGTCGTGCGTCCCGAAACGTCACGCCGGGAGCTGCGCAGCGTCCGTCCGTCGCGCGATCGAGTCCGGCGATGAGATTCAGGAGCGTTGACTTGCCCGATCCGGACGTGCCGAGCAGCCCGACGAACTCTCCCTGCTCGACCGTGAGGGAGACGCCGTCGAGGGCGCGCACAGTGGTCGCGCCCATCTGGTAATGCTTTCTCAGGTCATTCGTTTCCAGAACGGCGGGCATGGGACGCTACAATATACGGCTATGGCTGCGCTGATTGAAGCAATCGAGATCAAGCGGAAGATGTTCTTCGAGCACGAGCGGGCGCCCTACCACTGCATCGACGTGGACGTGTCGCGCCCGACGGCGCGCGGCGGGCAGACGTTGGTCCGCATCAAGATGCGCAACCTGCTCACGCGTGCTGTCTTCGACAAGACGTTCAAAGCGGGGGACAAGTTCGCGGAACCGGACCTCGAGATGGTGGACGCGATGTTCCAGTACGCCGACAGCGCCGGCTACCACTTCATGGATCAGGACACGTTCGACACGATGACGCTGCGGCCGGAGATCGTTGGCGAGGATCGTTTCCTGCTGGTCGACAACGTCCTCGTCCAGGTGCAGAAATACAACGGCCGTCCGATCGGGCTGCAGTTCCCGCCGCACATCGAGCTGACCGTCACGTCGACCGAGCCCGGCGTGCGCGGAGACACCGCGAGCGGCGGCGTGACGAAGTCAGCGACGCTGGAAACAGGCCTCGAGATCCGCGTGCCCCTGTTCATCAAGGAGGGGGAAAAGGTGAAGGTCCACACCGAAACGCGCGAGTTCGCGGGCCGCGCCTAGAAGCGCAGCTTGAACTGCACCGCGGCTTTCCGGCTGGTCGCGGCCGTGGCGGGACGGATGTAGATCGCGGTCCGGCCGCCGTTCAGGGCGTCGATGCCGGCACCAAGCACGGCGCCGACCGCGACGTCGGTCGCGACGAAGGGCAGGCAACCGCTCTCGTGGCATGCGAGAAGAACCATCCCTCCCATGACCGCCGCACCGATCGCGGCGCCGTTCTTGAGCGAATCCCCACGCGTCTCGATCCGCAGGACACGATCGATCGGCAACTCCACCCGGCGGTTGTCCGGCGTGAGCAAGGCCATGGATTCGCGGCTCAACTCGACAATCCGTCCGCGGATCACTTCGCCCGAGTCGGCTTGCGTCACCCACACCTGCTTGAACGTTTCCTGGGCCGCTACGGGAGCCGCACACAACAACACGGCCGAGACGAGTGCCATCGCCCTCATCGCTTCACCTCAATGGGGAAGGCGCGAAGGGCTGGTAAAGGGGCTCAGGCCTCGAGGAAGGCTAGCGGCGAATGACGAGGCCGGCGGACGCCACCATGTAGCGCAGGTGCGCCTCGCCGAGCGCATTCGCGCCCTGATCCGTACCGTGAATCGTGCTGTAGTAGCGCAGGTCGAATCTCACACCTACGCCCTGCGAGAAGAATCCGATCGCGCCGCCGCCGATATTGAAGCCGGCGAGATTCGCCCTCACGTCGATGACGTGGCTTGCAAGCGCCGCCTTGATGTCGCGCTCGGAGACGCGGATCACGCCAAAGCCGCCCGATGCGAACGGCCGGAGAAAGTACTCCGTGAACCTTCGCGGCGCTGTGACGATGATGTTGCCCATGAGGACGGTGGAACGGCTGGTGTCGATGAACGTGCCCGTGTCGGACTGAAAAAAGCCGGGCGTCGTGGTGGCGATCGCTTCGGCGCCGAAAATCCCTGGCGATAACCATGTGCCCGCAAGGCCGACCGACGCGTGCACATCTCCCGTTGCGTTGTCCGGATCCTGAAGCGTCGTGCTTCCGCCGAAGGTCAGGCCGACCATGGGCGTGATGTGCCACTCCGCCGCCGCCGATCCTGCGCCGGCAAGCACGCACAGGCAGCAGAGTGCAGCCGTTCTCGGCATCCGCGCCCTATGTCGTGAGCTTGAGGAAGAGGCTGGCAAAAGGTGAACGCGTCACGTCGCCCGCAGGCAATTGAAATGGGGCGCTCAGCCCGTCGCTGTTGGCGAGCAGGATGAACGTGATCTTCCGCAGCGGGAGTTTCAGAATCAGCGAAGAATACGCGTTCGGCACCGAGCCGAAGTGCCACACGACGCGTTCGCCGCGGTAGTACTGGACGAACCAGCCGAGGCCCATCGGGCTCGGAGTGCCATTACGCTCTCCCACGGCCGTCCATGCCGCAGCCAGCGTTTCGTTTTCGAGCAGCAGGCCCTGGTCGAGCGATCCGTCGAGAACCGAGAGATCGCGAACGGTCGAGACGAGCCCGTTCGCCGCCGACATGGGAATAAGTGGCAGATCCGAGCGGTCCACCTTCGTCCGGCCGGTGACCTTGTAGGGAACAGCAATCCTGCTCAGCACGTCGCGATACCGGGACACATCCTCCGCCTCGAAGAGTCCATCTGCCAGCACGAAACCGGGGTCGATCAGGTCAGTACCGGGAACGGAGTCCTGCATTGCGAGGCGATCCAGCAGGCGGTGCGCCACGCTCTTGCGATAGGGCTGCGGCGCGCACCATTCCATCAGTCCAGTCAGCGCGGCGAAGCGCTCCTGGTTGTAGGCGAATGGCTCCCTGGAAGATGCGGGCGCCGCGTGGCTCAGGAGCCCGCGGAGCGTGGCTTCCGGTTCGGGCGTCGTCAATCCGTAGCGCGCGAACGGGTCGTCGAGACCGACGCGGCGCTGCTCGACGCATTGCAGCAGCAGGATTGCCGCCAGCGTATCGCTCATGTCGCCGATCAGATACGGCGTGTCGGGCGTCGCGCGATCGCGCGCGGCAACGTTCTGGAAGCCGTACCCTTTCTCCCAGATCACCTTTCCCTCGCTCGCGACGGCCGCGGACATCCCGGGGATCCCCGCCTGCTGGCGCAGCGGCTCCAGGTACAATTCGAGAACGGGCAGCATCCCGCCCGGCGTGAAGACCGATGGCTGCTGACCGGAGGTGACTGTGGCGGCAGCGACAACAACAGCGAGCGCCACGAGCAGGGCGACTGGGAACCGCGGGAACCTGCTCATGGCTATTTCACGAAGGTGAACTTCGCGAACCCCATCGCGTCGTCACCCTGCCAAGGCCAGACGAAGGCGTTGCTGTGCGGCGAGGCGTTCGCGCGGACGCGCACGTAGTACTCCGCGTTCGCCTCGAGTGGAGTTCCCCGGAACAGCGAGAGGCGCTGAAACTCGCGTGTCAATGCGCTCCACGCCACGTCTTCCTTCTCCGTCGTGTCCGCAAACTCGATGCGGCCGTCGAGTGTTCTCGAGTAGTGATAGAGCCGCGTCAGCGTGTCATAGCGCACAGTGGCGGTCACTACGGCGGACGCGATGGTGCGATCCATCCATACGGCTGAGCTCCGCCGCAGGTCGACTTTGTATACGAATTTGATCGTGAGACCGCTATGAATGGCGGCCCGCACTTCGTCGGTCAGTGCTTCATCGAGCTTGAACGAAACGAGAACTTCCCCGTCACGCGGCAGCGGGATGACCTGCAGGTTCTGATCGGGCCCGGAGGCCAGGGCGAGGGCAGGGTTCAGCAGCAGAAGCAGGGCGAAAAACACACGTTTCAGCATGGGACGGAGGTCCGGCCCATGATACTCCTACCCCCCGAATCGATCCATCTGTTCGTAAGGAATCTCTTTAAACTGGGGGAGGCGGGCCAGCCTGATTATCTGGAGCAGCCCCTCGCGCTCGTGGAACTCCTTGTTGTCACGATCGATGACGACGGTATTTGGATATAAGGGCGCGAGACGCCGGAACTCGCCGTCGATCAGGCGGAAGCGGCGCACCATGTTCTCGGCGTTCTCGAACGGGCGCGCACGCTGGCGTATGTGCTTGTCGATCGTATCGGTGCTGGAGGTGAGCACGATCACGCGATCCGGATTCCACGCGTCGCCGATCGCGAGGACTCTGCGCAGTTCGGCGTGGTACTCGGCGGCGTACTCCGCAAGGTGCGCCTCGAGCGTGATGCGCGCGCCCTCGAAAAAGATCACCTTGCCGTTCGCGTCGTGCGCCGCGGCGTCGCGATAGTTCGCGTCATAGAGGCGCGCGAAATATGCCGTGACGCCGATCGGGTTGCGTCCGCGCTCGATGTCCTCGAGCACGCGCGGATCCCAGACGCCCTTCTCCCCTTCGCCGTACGAGCCGTTGTGATACAGGTCGCCCAGCTGCCGGACCAGCGTGCTCTTGCCGATACCGGGCCCTCCCACGATCGCCACGCGCATGTATCGGGGAGGTTATCATTCGGCCGCATGCGGCTGCGCGCGCTCGCACTCCTCGTCGCATCGGGACTTCTGCTGGCGGCACAGCGGCAGGTCCGCCCCCCTCTTCCTGTCGGTGCGCTTCCCTCGCCGCGCCAGCTCGCATGGCACGAGCTCGAGTTCTACGGCTTCATCCACTTCACGGTGAACACGTTCACCGACAAGGAGTGGGGATACGGCGACGAACCGGAGGAGGTCTTCAATCCCACGGCGCTCGACGCGCGGCAATGGGCCTCCGTCGCTCGCGATGCGGGGATGAAAGGACTGATCCTCACGGCGAAGCATCACGACGGGTTCACGTTGTGGCCCAGCCGATTCACCGCGCACTCGGTCAGGCGCAGTCCATGGAAGAACGGACAAGGGGACGTCGTCGGCGATCTCGCGCGCGCGTGTGCGGAGTACGGCCTGAAGTTCGGCGTCTATCTCTCACCGTGGGATCGCAATCACGCCGACTACGGGCGGCCCGCATACCTGGATTACTACCGCAACCAGTTGCGCGAGCTGTTGACACAGTACGGCCCCGTGTTCGAAGTCTGGTTCGACGGCGCGAATGGCGGTGATGGCTACTACGGTGGCGCGCGCGAGCGCCGGCGGATTGATGGTTCGACGTACTACGACTGGAACAACACGTGGCAGCTCGTTCGGACCCTGCAGCCGAACGCGGTGATGTTCAGCGACGCCGGTCCCGACGTTCGCTGGGTGGGCAACGAGAAAGGCGTCGCGTTCGAGACGTCGTGGAATCCGATCGACCTCTCACGTATCTATCCTGGACACCCGAAATACACCACGATCGCCGCGGGCAGTCCCGACGGGCCGAACTGGGCGCCTCCGGAGGTCGACGTGTCGATTCGCCCGGGCTGGTTCCACCACGCCGCTGAAGACGAGAAGGTGAAGAGCGTCCAACGTCTCGTCGAGATCTACGAACAATCGGTCGGACGCGGCGCGAACCTGCTGCTCAACATTCCGCCCGATCGTCGCGGCCTGATACCTGACGTGGACGCGGAACGGCTTCGCGAGTTCGGCCGCCGAATCGCCGATACCTATCGCACCGATCTGGCCAGAAAGGCGGCCGCACGATCGACGAGCACGCGCGGCGGCGTCGCGACCTTCGGCGCCGCGCGCACCATTGACGGCGACTCGAACACCTACTGGGCGACGGACGACGGCGTCACAGCGGGATCAATCGAGTTGGAGTGGGCGGCACCGATCACTTTCGGTCGCATCGTGCTGCAGGAAGCGATCGCGCTCGGCCAGCGTGTCGAGGAGTGGACGATCGAAGCGGAAGAGCCGGCAGGCTGGACCCAGGTCGCGACGGGCACGACGATCGGCCATAAGCGCATCGTGCGCATCGACCCCCTGACGACGCGTCACCTGCGCGTCTCGATCGTGCGATCCCGCGCGTGCCCGGCGTTGTCCACGATCGGCGTGTTTTAGCAGCCCGTGGTGAAAGACTGGCTGCATTCCGAGGGGAATCACCTCGAACGTCTCGGGGTCGTAACCAAGGCGCCAGGTAGATGTGTCCAGCGTCGGTGCCCTCGACCATCATGCCGCTGACGACGTCGCGCACTGTGCCGACCACCGTAACTTCGCTGTAGCCGGTGAGTTCGTCGAGGCGTGGGCCCGTCGGTCGCTCGATGCCGATCCTCTGCCCGATCGGATCGGCGCCCGCCCAGAACGTCCGCGCGGTGGCCTCGCTGACAATGGCGACGCGCGCGGCCGACCGCGCTTCGTCGGCGCGAAATGCGCGACCTCGCGCGATCGGGATTTGAAGCACCGTGAAGTACTCCGGCGACACGAAGGTGTAGCGGGTCGGTCGAGCGGCCTGCAGACCCGCGGGCGCCGCAGCGACATTAAGGGCGATGAACAGTGGATTCCCGCCCGTAACCGCAACCTCTGAGATGCGCGGATCCGCCGAAAGCGCGTCCGCCGCGCGGGCGATCGCTCCCGGGATTTCGCCACGAACGTTGACGGAATAAACGCCGTTCGTGCTGTAGCCGAGGTCGATTGCGCCCACGGCCGACCACAGGTAATACGATCCGACGATGGCGGAGGCGAGGACGATGCCCGGACCGATCCGCTTCAGCGCGGACGAGAGCGATCGGGGCGGAGTTTCTGTGCCGCCGGAGAGAGCGTAGGAATCTCCGACTCCGGCGGACATGGTATGCGCGCTATGAACGAAGCCGCGTGGCGCGTCCCTTCAGCGTCGCCGCGAGCGCGCGCAGGCGATCGGCGTCACGGCCGGACGCGGATCCGGCGTCCTGATCGAGCTGCTTCGCAAGCGCATCGAGCTGATCGATGGCCCCCTTGGCAGCCTTGTCTTTCACAGTCTTGTCGAGCGCACTCTTGATAGCCGTGACACGGGCCGGATCGATCGCCTTGCTGCGCGTCAGCTGGTCGAGGTAGGCGTGTGCGACGGTGACCGTCGGCGGCCAGGTGACCTTTGGCTGCATCTGCGCGTTGAACGTGTCGAGCCGCACCGACGCCGCGGCGTCGATCTCGTTCTGCGTCAGGAACTCGCTCGGCAGCAGCCGGAAGATGTCGATGCCGCGGGAAATTTCGGATCCGTAGATTCGGCCGTTGTACCAGTACGTGGACCAGTAGCCGCCGATGATCAGGTTCTTGTCGTCGATCGGGCCGCGATCGAAGTACGCAATCTCGATCGGCTTCGTCGAATCGCTGAAGTCGAACACGGAGACGCCTCCCTGGTACCACGCCTGCACCATGATGTCGCGGCCAGGAACGGGAATGATCGAGCCGTTGTGCGCGACGCAGTTCTCCGTGTCCGCCTGCGGCGCCGGCATCTTGTAATAGCCACCGAACTTCAGCTTCTTGTCGACGATGTCGAAGACGGCATCGGCGCCCCACGTCGGTGGATCCGTCGCGCGGCAGCGCGGCTGCGTGCCACCGCCCCATTCGTCTGTGAACACGACCTTGGTACCGTCGTTATTGAACGTCGCGGAATGCCAGTACGCGAAGTTCTTGTCGGTCACCTGATCGAGTCTGACGGGGTGCACCGGATCAGAAATGTCCAGCAAGATGCCGTTGCCCGCGCACGCACCCGCGGCAAGGCCGACCTCGGGGAACACCGTGATGTCGTGGCACTGGTTGGTGATCCGCGACGACTGCGTGCCTTCGCCGTGACTTCCTCCTTGCCACAGTCCGGCAATCGCCCCGCTCTTGGGATCCGCAAAGATGCGCGGCTTGTTCACGATCGCGGCCTTTTCGGGCGCGGCCAGCGGCACCTTGATGACGTCGATGCTGAACAGCGCGGTGTTCGGATCCTCGTCGGGCCCCTTGCCCGAGCAGCCTTCGAGCTCGTCGCCGGACCTGACGGCGCCGGTCCCGGAGCCGTAGACGTAGATGTTCGCCTTGTCGTTGGGATCGGTCACGAGCGTGTGCGTGTGCGAACCGCGGCAGCTCTGGATGGCGGCGATCTGCTTCGGCTTGCTGATGTCGGTGATGTCGAAGATCCGGACGCCGCGGAAGCGCTCCTTGCTGACCGTTTCGGTCACGCCCTGCGTACCGCAGTCAAGGCGCCCGCGCGTCTGCTCGACTGACATGAACAACAAGTTTCCGTAGACGGACATATCACCTTGTCCGCCGGGGCAGACAACGGACGCAAGCAGCCGCGGTTTCTTCGGCGTCTCGATGTCGTAGGTGTTGAACCCGTTGAAGTTGCCCATGAACATGTCCGCCTTGCGGAACGCGAGATCAGAGTTCGAGAAGTTCAACCCCTGGCTCGGCGGCGGCGCAGGCGTAGTCGGCGCGGGAGTAGCCGGCGCGGGAGTAGCCGGCGCGTCCGTCGTGGTTGTCGTCGTCGTCGTGGCCGGCGCACTCGGCTGCGCGCCCGGCGGCGCGGGCGTGGTCCGGGGCGGAGCCGGCGATCCGGCGGGCTGCTTCGGATCGAAGAATCCCGACGGCTTCGGCATCGTCGCAACGAGCTCGATGTTCCGCGCCACGTGGCCGGCGTCGCGGAAACCCGGCTTCAGCGTGCTGCGCGGATCGTTCGACAGCGCTGCCGCGGGCTTGTCCTGCGCGCGTCCCTGAATCGTGAACGCCAGGATCGCGGCTGACACGGCAACCACACTTGCACTGACCCGTTTCATTTCTTTTGCTCCTTGATGGCGGCGAGCATCGCGGCCATGCGATCGATTTCCATCCGCTGATCCGCGTCGACATCCGATGCGAACGCGTAGATTTCAGAGTCCTGCCCCGCGCCTGGCGTCGCAAACAGTTCCTGCACCATCGTCAGCGCGCCGGCGTGGTGCTTGATCATGCCTTCGAGGAAGAGCCGATCGAATTCGGTGCCTTTCGCAGCGGCCAGACGCACCATCTCGTCGGCGCTCAGCATGCCAGGCATCATTGGCGCCCCCGGCATGTGATGCGCGTGCTCGCCCGGCACTTCCTGTCCGCGCACGGCGAGCCAGCGCCGCATCATCTTCATCTCGTCGTTCTGCGAGAGCTCGATGCGCAGCGCGAGTTTCTTCATGTCCTCGCTGTTCGTGCGCGTGGCAAGAAGCTGCGTCATGTCCACGGCCTGCGCGTGGTGGTGAATCATGCCCTGCATGAACTTCGCGTCGGCGGGCGTGAACTGCACCTTCGAGAGATCGCGAGCCTGCTCCGCCTGGACGATCTTGCTTGCTTCGCCGGGCGCGCCCGGTTGGACGATCGCTGGCCCATTGGCCGCGGTGGAGGCACCGCAGGAGGCCACGGCGGCCGCGCCGAGTATGACGATGGCGGCGGAAATTGCGCGGAATCTGGTCATGGACCGGTCCAGCCGGTCATTGTAGTATGCCGCGCATGCTCGACCTCAGGACTATCGATACGCCGCCGGTGGACGCAGTTCCCGCGGAACAGGAGCCCACGGTCTTTTACGATCAGCAGGTCCCCTGGCGCCTCGCGACCCGGATCGCTTTTCGGCTGACGTTTGTTTACATCAGCCTGTACGTGCTGACCACGCAGATGCTCGGAGGCCTGTTGATCCTGCCGGTCGGCAACCTGCCGAATCTCGGCGCGACGGGCTACATGAAGGGGGTCGTGTCCTGGACCGCGACGCACGTCTTCAAGGTCACCACGCCGTTCATGACAATCAACACCGGGAGCGGCGACAAGACGGTCGACTGGGTCCACGCATTCTGTCTGCTCGTCTTCGCTGTCGCGGTGAGTGCCGCGTGGTCGATCGCCGACCGCAAGCGCGCGAACTACGTGCGATTGAACAAATGGTTCCGGATTTTTCTGCGGTTCGCGGTTGGCGCGACGATGATCGGATACGGTATGGTCAAGGCGATCCCGCTGCAGATGCCGGCGCCGAGCCTGCAGCGTCTCGTGGAACCGTTCGGCAACTTCTCGCCGATGGGCGTGCTCTGGTATTCGGTCGGCGCGTCGTTCCCCTACGAACGGTTCGCCGGGTTTGCGGAGCTCACCGGCGCAGTACTGCTGTTCGTGCCACCGCTGGCGGTACTGGGCGCGCTGGTGGTGCTCGCCGACTCGATCCAGATCTTCACGTTGAACATGACCTACGACGTACCGGTGAAACTCTTCTCGTTTCACCTGATCGTCATGTGCCTCGTCCTGCTGGCGCCGGAGGTGCGGCGGCTGGTATCGGCGATCGTGGTCGCGAGGCCGCGCCGCCTCGCGATGGCGCTGCAACTCGCATTCGCGGCCTACATCATCGGTATGAACCTGTACAGCGCGCGACAGGCCTGGATGCAGCGAGGCGGCGGCGCGCCCAAGTCTCCGCTGTACGGTATCTGGAACGTGGAAGAAATGCAGGTGGATGGCGTGCTCCGCGCCGGACTGATCGGCGATTACGGACGCTGGCGCCGCTTGATTTTCCAGAACCCGACATCGATCTCGTTCCAGCGCATGGACGATTCATTCCAGGTATACGGCGCGAAAGCGGACATGAACGCAAAGACGCTCGCCCTGACGAACGCTGCGGACAAGAACTGGGGGGCCCGGTTTGCCATCCAGCAGCAGGCGCCGGATCGGATGGTCCTCGAGGGTGAAATGGATGGACACAAGGTGCGGTTCGACCTGCACCTGTACGATCGCAGCAACTTCCTCCTGCTCAATCGCGGCTTCAGCTGGATCCAGGAGCGGCCGTTCAACCGCTAGTAGCAGCCCGTGGTGAAAGGCTGGCTGCATTCGACCGTCGATCCATCCCCGCCGGCTGCGTTGCTCCTCGCTCAAATACTCCCGGTATTCTCGGTCGTCGCGCCTTGCCGGCGGGGCGCCTCGCCCGTCTCGGTGCAACGCCAGACTTTCACCACGGGCTGCTAAGGCGCCGCGAGCAGCAGCCGGTTCTTCGGCGTGATCTCCGCGGGAATCGCCTGCGTCCAGATGCGGTAGCCCCGCGCGCGCAGCCGCAGCGCACGGACCGCATCGATCGCCAGCGCTTCGTCCATCCATCCCTCGAGGCCCGCTGCATCGCACGCCTCCAGATCGTGACAGCACGGCAGAATCGCGAGCGATGCCCCCGCAGCACATGCCCGATCGATGACAACGTCGGTCAATCGGCCGCAGGCATGGCTTGCCACCACAACGTCCGGTGAATGCAGATCGACCTGCTCGAGATCCCCTTCGAACCGTACGACGCGTCCTGACAATCGCGGCCACGCAGTCACCAGCGCATCCTGCAGCGCGATCGCGCATGGCGGCGTCTCCTTGTCGACGACAAGCGCCCCCGGCGATGAGTCGTCAAGGATCAACATCACGTGGGCGAGCAGTCCGTGGCCGCCGCCGAAGTCCACGACGCGCCCGCCGCGGAAGAGACGTCGAGCGCGCCGCGCGATCTCCCACGCTTCATAAAGTTCCTTGCGTGGCAGACAGCCGGCCTGGCAGACGGCGCGGGCAATCCGATCGAACAGCGTGTCACCGGCAAACCGCCCCAGGTCGCGCGTGGTCAGCCGGCCGCGCGAAGCATGAGAGAACGTCACCGCGCGATGCTACCGTGTCTCTGAAGTTCGGACGCGATAAGATCGCCGTCATGGTCAAGAGCGCAGCTCTCGCGATGGGCCTGCTGGTTGCAGGCGCCGCCTGCCAGCTCAACGCGCAACAACCGGCGGGCGTGGATCCGCATCCGCCGAACGCCCCTAACCAGCACCCCGCGTTTCCCGGCCAGACGCGCGCCCCCGAGCACAAGACCAACGTGGGCTTCGACGTGGTCACGTTTGCCGAGGGACTCGACAAGCCGTGGGGCCTCGCCTTCCTCCCGTCAGGAAAGATGCTCGTCACTGAGAAGATGGGCCGCCTGCGCGTGGTCTCGACCGATGGGCAACTCTCACCCCCTGTCGCGGGCATTCCTCCGACCGACACGCGCAATCAGGGAGGCTTACTGGACGTCTCGCTGCATCCGCGCTTCGCCTCGAATCAACTGATCTACTGGAGCTTCTCGGAGCCGCGCGAAGGAGGACTGACCAACACGGCCGTGGCGCGCGGCAAGTTCGTCGATGGCGCGGAGCCGCGCATCGAAGACGTGCAGGTGATTTATCACCAAGTGCCCTCGATGGAGTCCACGATGCACTATGGCAGCCGCCTGGTGTGGAACCGCGACGGCACACTGTTCGTGACGCAGGGGGAGCGCTCGATCACGCCGGGCCGCATGCAGGCGCAGCGGATGAACAGCCTGCTCGGCAAGATCGTGCGGCTGAATGACGACGGCACGGTGCCGAGGGACAATCCGTTCGTCGGCAAACCAGGTGTGCGACCGGAGATCTGGTCGATCGGCCACCGCAACGTGCAGGCCGCAATGCTGCACCCGACAACCGGAGAACTCTGGGAAGTCGAGCACGGCACACGCGGAGGCGATGAGATCAACATCGTGCGCAAGGGAAAAGACTACGGCTGGCCGACGGTCGCGTACGGGATCGAGTACCAGGGTGGACGGATCACCGGTGGCATCACCGCGAAGCAAGGGATGGAGCAGCCGATCTACTACTGGGATCCGGTCATCGCCCCGAGCGGCATGGTGTTCTACACGGGCACCCTGTTTCCCGAATGGAAAGGCAGCCTCTTCATCGGCGGACTGGCCTCAACGAACCTGGTGCGCCTTGATGTGAAGGGGGACCGCGTGACGGGCGAAGAGCGGCTGCTGACCGACCTGCAACCAAACCGCGAACGGATTCGCGACGTGCGGCAGGGGCCTGACGGTGCGCTCTACCTGCTGACGGACAACGACAAGGGCCGGATTCTCAAACTCGTTCCAAAGAAGTAGTCGGGGAGGCAGATACGCCGTTCCCTGAATGGGTCGAGCCGATGGCCGCCACGCTCACGCAGGAGCGCTTCACCGGCCCGGAGTGGCTGTTCGAACGGAAGTTCGATGGCATCCGGCTCCTCGCGTTCAAGCAGGGGCGCGACGTCCGGTTGTTTTCGCGGAACCGCCTGCGGCAGAACCTGCCGGCAATCGAAGAGGCGATCGCGAAGCTGCCCGTTCGCGACGCGATCCTTGACGGCGAGATCACCTGGGATCGCCAGAGCGCGTATCACGTCTTCGACGTTATCTGGATCGACGGCGGGAACGTGACGAAAGAACCTCTCGAAGCACGCCGCGCGTTGCTGGCCGCCCTTCCGCTTCGCGCGCCGCTCCAGCGCGTGACCGAGCTCGACGGACCGGCGCCGTGGGATCGCGCGTGCGCCGAAGGCTGGGAAGGCGTCATCGCAAAGCGGCGGGACTCGCCGTACGAACATCGCCGCTCGAAGAACTGGCTCAAGATGAAGTGCGAGCTGACCCACGAGTTCATCGTAGGCGGCTTCAGCGATCCGCAGGGATCGCGCGTGGGCCTCGGTGCGCTCCTCGTCGGCCATCACGACAAGGGTGAGTTCGTCTTCGCCGGAAAGATCGGCACGGGCTTCGACACCAAGCTGCTGCTCGACCTGCGCAAACGACTGGACGTGATCGAGATCGCAAAGGCGCCGTTCACGAAGTCCAAGGGGCTGCCGCGGCTGCGCGCGCACTGGGTGCGCCCGGAAATCGTCGTCTCCGTCGCCTTTATCGAGTGGACCGCGCATGGAAAGCTCCGTCACCCGCGGCTGCTGCGAGTGGTCTCATGATCACGCATCCCGAGAAAGTGCTGTTCCCCGCCGACGGCATCACGAAAGGGGATCTTGCCGCTTATTACGAAGCGGTCGCGCCGGTGATGCTGCCCCATATCCGCAATCGGCCGGTCACGATGGAGCGCTATCCGGCGGGCATCGGGGCAAAGGGGTTCTGGCAGAAAGACGTATCCAAGGGTTTTCCCTCGTGGCTGAAACGGGTGGAAGTCCCGAAGAAGGACGGCGTCGTCCATCATCCGCTCGTCACCGACGTGAAATCGCTGCTCTGGATTACAAACCAGAACACGATCACACCGCACGTGTGGGTCTCGCGGGCGCCCGACCTGATGCACCCGGACGTCGGCGTGTTCGATCTCGATCCTTCGCGGGATGATCCCGACATGTTGCGCGCGGCTGCCGTTGCGCTCCGCGATCTGCTCGACGAGCTCGGGCTGCCCTGCTGGATCAAGACGTCGGGGTCGAAGGGCTTTCACATCGTCACGTCGCTGGACGGCAGCACAGCCATGGGTGAAGCAGCGAGCTTCGCGCATGGCGTCGCGCGGCTGCTCGTGAAGCGCTATCCGAAAGAGCTCACGCTGGAGTTTCACAAGAAGGATCGCGCCGGACGGATTCTCGTCGACACGGGACGCAACGATTACAGCGCGACGTTTGCCGCGGCCTACGCGGTGCGCGCAAAGCCCGGGGCGCCGGTGTCTGCGCCTTGCACGTGGGACGAAGTCATCAAGGGGGATATCGGTCCTTCCGCGTTCACGCTTCGGAATATGCCGGCACGCATCAAAAAAGCGGGCGATGTGTGGGCCGACATGCGGAAGAAACAGCGATCGCTGAATCGGGCCGTCGCGAAGCTTCGGAGCATGCAGTAACAGAATCGTGCTCGGGATTACGATTCCGGGCACCCGCCGCGCGGTTTCTACAGAACGATCACACCCAAATATCTCGCGCAGGATCCGCACGTAGTGCTGATCGGTGCGCCCGGTGGCGACGAGGTATTGCTCGTCGGGCGGCAGGATCAGCGCGCGGTCCTTCGGCAGACCGCGCTACGCGCGGAAGAAGCGTCCATCGTCCGCGTGAACGAAGTAACGAAGCTCGCCGGGCCCGTCCAGCTCGCGGTAGGCAAGTCCCGCCTTACCGCTCCGGGCAGATTGAGGAACGGAGTCGAGGCGATCCAGCAGAACCCATGGCCTGAAGCGGAACGTCTTCGCGGACGAGACGGCCGGTTTCCGGAATGCGCCGCCACACGATCGCGCGTCCGTCCCATTCCGGCCACACCGATACGATTCGCGGAGTCGGGTCCCAGCCGTCTTCGGTCACGCGCCCACTGTGAAGCAGAATCCCTCGGCGTGGAGCCAGCACGCGTCGCCCGGTTCGTGCGCGTCGCGGCGCAGGCGCGAGACCGCCATCCATTTCTGGGGTCCCGCCATCATCGCTTTCCCGACACGTTCGTTGAGACTGTCGTCACGAATTCCGACCGCCGAGTAAATCGCGACCACGCCTGAAACGCGAGCGGTGAAGTCGGTGTCCGTCTCGCGAGTTACGATCATCACAAGGCCCTTGCCGATATTGCCCATGGGAACCATCGTGGACGTTAGCGGCAGCATCATCCGTCCCCCGACCGACAGCGAGTCGAGCCACGCGGGCAGCGGATGTGTGACGCCCGCGTTCACGAGGATCGCATCGAATGTTTCGCCGGACGAATCCGCGGCGGCAGTCTGATGGATTTCGACCCACGGCGTCGACGCGAGGTTCGCGCGCGCAGCATCGGCGAGGGCAGCGTCGGCCTCGAAGGCGATCACGCGCCCCGAAGGACCGACGCAGTGCGCCATCAATGCTGTGTAGTAACCGGTGCCGCATCCGACGTGCAGTGCACGCCCGCCCGGCGTGAGATCGAGCGCGTCGATCCACGCGCCGATCGTTGCGGGCTGCCCGTTGAACAACTGCCGCCCGGGGTCGATGGCCACCGCGATGTTGTGGTGCACGCGGGCGGGATCCGCGTCCGGCGTCAGGCGGGTTTTCACCGACCCGGCGCCGAAGTCCGTCTCTGCGAGCACCGTCCAGGGCCCCGGCGGCAGGAAACGATCGCGCGGTACGCTGGCAAACGCATCGACGAGCGCGGCCGACCGGAGTTTTGCGACCGCCTCGATCTCTTCGGCAAAGAAGCGCCGCCGCAGTGCGAGATCCATCACTTCCTCCTCTTCGCCTTGCCGGCGGGCATGCCGCGGATGAATTCCGCGATCTCGGGGCCGATGGCGATAACCCTTGGCGGCGCAGCCCAGAGGTACGCGTTCTTTCCTCCCGGTTTCGGCAGCACCCGGATCTCCCCGGCCTCGTTCAGCCGCTTGAGCACCGTGTGGATCACCGCGAGATCGTTCGAATAGATTGAAAGGTCCATGCCGATCGAAAGCAGCCGCTCGCGGACGTCGAGTGGTGTCATCGGCACGCCGGTGCGCATCGCGAGCCTGACCGCGTCGGTGATGCTCGGCGGCACCGTCGGTGTCAGCCCGAGAAGTCGTGACAACGTTCCGATCGTCTGCGCGAGCTGGGCGAGCCGCGTGTCTATGTCTCGCCGCTGCTCGCCGAGCGTTTCGTATTCCTTGATCGCCGATGCCAGCGCCGCCCGGTAATCTTCCGATGGCATACGTCATTTTATACATTATGTGTAAACATCCGCGCAAGCGTTTAGACTGAGCGCATGCGAGGACCTGCCCGGGTGGCGCTCCTGTTCGTGCTTCTGCTCGCGTGTACGGGCCCGGCTGACGCGCAGGAGCTGCGCGCGCTGTGGGTGGATGCGTTCCACGAGGGCATCCGCTCCGCGCGGGAGGCAGACGATCTCGTCGCCGCAGCGAAGCGCGCGAACCTCAACGCCCTGTTCGTGCAGGTCCGGCGACGCGGGGATGCGCTCTATACGAAAGGTGTCGAACCGCCGCTCGACGATCCCGCGTACGACCCGGCGTTCGACGCGCTCGCTTACGTCGTCGACGCGGCGCATCGCGAGGGCATCAAGGTCCACGCGTGGGTGAACGCGATGCCGGTCTGGCGCGACGAGGCTGCGCCAAAGGATCCGCGTCACGTCTTCAACCAGCACGGTCCGACCGCGCCGGGCGACGCCAACTGGCTCACCGCCGCTCCGGACGGTAGCCAGAAGTTTCCGGTCGGCTATTTCCTCGATCCCGGCCATCCCGCCGCGGCCGAATACCTGGCGCAGATTTACCTGAATATCGTCCGTAACTACGCTGTGGACGGGATTCATTTCGACTACGTCCGCTACCCTGAGACTGCCGGACAGCTGCCGCGCGGCGCGACCGTCGGTTACAACGCCGTCAACCTCGCGCGCTTTCAGCGCGCAGCGCATCGCACCGACACACCTGCGCCGGGCGACGAGGCGTGGATGGCGTGGCGGCGGGAACAGGTGACGAACCTGGTACGGCGCGTCTCGATCGAAGCGCGCGCGATCAATCCGCGCATCGTCATCAGCGCGGCGCTGATCCCATGGGGCCGGCCGCCAACGTCAGAGAAGGATTTCTCAGAGGTCGCGCCGATGCAGCGCATCTTCCAGAACTGGAATCAGTGGCTGAAAGACGGATGGCTGGATCTCGGGGTGCCGATGAACTATGCGAGCGAGACGGACGATCGCGTGCGCGGCTGGTTCAACGGCTGGATTGCGTGGGAGAAGCGGCATGCGCACGGGCGATACCTCGCCGTGGGCATCGGCACATACCGAAACACGCCCATTAATACGCTCGCACAGGTCGCGCGCGCGCGCACCGCAGACGATGGGAACCGTGTAGTAGGCGTCTCTTTATACTCCTATGCCGCTGCGACGACAGCACCGGCGCCCGCCGGCGTCGATCGTTTCGCATTTCTCGCGGATGGAACTGGCGGGACACCGGGTCCTTTCGCCGCGCCTGATGCGGGACCTGTCATGCCGTGGATTGAACACCCTGAGCGCGGCTGGATCGCGGGTGTGCTGCCGGCCACCCAGGCCGGCGACAACGACGGCGTCGTGGTTACCATGAAGCGCAGGAGTTTCTGGCCGTTCTCGCGCGCAACGAGCGCACGCACCGATGCGAACGGCTACTTTGGCGCCAGGTTGAAACCGGGACGCTACCGCGTGTCGGCGCCGATGCGCGGCGGCCAGCGCCGCGTCGCGGTCACGGTCGAAGCGGGAAAGGTGTCGCGCGGGGAATTCTAGAACTCCGCGCTGCGCATGTGCCAGCCATCTGGTTCGAGACGAAACGTGGCGCGATCGCGGCCGACCGTCACGAGGAGATCGTTTCCCGATCGTTTCACGCTGACAACTGAAGGCGCCGCCGACCCGGCGGCCTGAGGCTGAAGCACCGTCACGATCGCGTGATCGCGCAACGCGTCGCGCGTCTTCAGGCTGAGTACGCGGAAGGGCCTGATCCATCCGCTTGGCGTCTCGATGCTCGAAGTAAGTTCCTGCGGCGACGCGAGCTCGAGCGCGTTGTCTCCGTCCTGGTAGCGCCAGCGTCCGGGCCCGAGCTCCTGCACCGCGGCGGACGTATGAAAGCGCAGCTCGAGCTGTTCCGGCTGCGGCGTCTGGATCTCGTCCAGCAGCACCCAGTAACGCCGATCGACGAACACGACGTGGCGCCGCGCGCGTGTCGCCGGCTGCTCGTAGGCGTTGTCGGCAACACCGACTATTTCTTCGAATCGCGGTCCACGTGTCGGCCCAATCAGAGTGCCCGCCTTGCCACGCACCTGACCGCGCCCGCCGATCAGCACGGTGTTGTGTCCGGCAGTGGTCAGCTCGTAGTAGTTGTAACGGTTCGCGCCGAAATAGTCGGCGGGGTACGGCCGGCTGCCAAGCTCCGCGAGCAGCATCGCATTGCCGACGCCGACGTTGACGTGGTTCAGATCCAGATGCGTGTGGTTCGCCGCGAGCGAGCCGTTCTTCAGCGCGAGAAAGAACGGTGGATCGGGCTGCGCGGGCGTCATCATCGCCCACCCGATCGATGGGAATACCGTCGTCGGCGCGATCGATGGAGCAAATCCCGCGCGGTTCTCCGGCAGCCACGGCTCTCCCGCCGGACGCCAGAGAAGCGTCAGCGCTTCCTCGGGCCATCCGTCGCGATCGATCGCAGAGACGCGCGCGCGATCCTGAAACCAGATGAAATCCGGATTGCGATACTCGCGGCCGAGCAAGTACAGCAGCGGATCGCTCACGCGGCTGTTCGAATCGCCGAAACCCGCTGTCAGCGTCTTCCCGGGATTGAAGACGATTGGAAAGTATCCCGTTGCACGGGCGCCGGGCAGCGCAAACCGCTCCGCTCCTCCGCGCCGTCCGGATCTCCGCAACGCGTCCGCGGCCATGAACGCGTAGCGGTGACCGTAGGTCCAGTACCCCGTCCCCTCGTCCCATCCACCGTCGTCCGCCAGATGGTTCCAATAGTGATCCATCGCGGGCACCGCGAGCTCCAGCACCCGCGTGGACAGGTCGCTTTCGCCTTCCAGCGCCAGCGCGAGCACCGCAGCGCCGCCGTTACAGACGGGATTCCAGTTGTGCTTCGCCGCATAAAACGTCGTCGGGCGGCCGCTGGTGACCGCGTCCACATATGCCTTGAGTCCGCGCCGTTCCACACCGGTCCTGAGCTCGCGGCGCTCGTCGGGCGTGAGGTCGTTGTAAAGCCAGTCGTACGCGAGGCCGAACGTGAGACACAGTTCGCCGTTCATGAGATCGAACGGCGGAGCGTGGGCCGTGTCCACCCAGATCCGCCAATCGTCGATCGCGTGCCGCAGCTCCGCGACCGCGGCATCGCGATACTTCCGGTCACCGGTGAGCGTGAACGCCATCGCCAGCGTGAGCACGCGCCCCTGCAGCGCGCGTGCGCATGCCAGTCCCTTCTGCTCGCCAGGAGGATCGGGCTCTCCACGCTTGGTGATCGACGGCACGAGTGGCGGTGCGTGCAGGTGGCGGTCGGCGCGCTCGATCAGTCGTCGCGCGACCGGCTGGAGAATCGGCACCGTCGCGCGTTGACGGATCGCGGGTAAGTCGGATGCCGTGAAGAGCAGGCGCGGATGTGCGGGCAGGTTCGATTGCGATGACGTGTGCGCCGCCGGCGATCCCAGACTGACACACAGCAATGCGCCGGCACAGAATGTCGCGCGAATTCCCCGCATGTCACGCTCCAATTCCGTGCATTGCCGCGATCATCATCCGTCTTGTGGCGGAACGCCGCTTATTCCGATCGCAACGCCTGGATCACGTCCACGCGAGAGGCGCGCGCGGCTGGCATCAGCGATGCGCCGACAGCCGCGGCGACGAGGATCGCGGCTGCTGCCGCGATGACGAGCGCGCCGGGCGTGCGGACGTCCTGGATGTAGCTGGCGACAACCTTTGCGAGCAGGACCCCGCCAATCGCTCCGGCGACGATCCCGAGCGCGGCGATCGCCGTCCCTTCGCCAAGAACGCGAGTCAGCAGATGCCGCGGCGCGGATCCGATGGCGAGCCGGATGCCGAACTCACGCGTTCGCGCGCTGACCGAGAATGCGAGTACCCCCGCGACGCCGACGACCGCAATGATCAGCGCCACGCCGGCGAAACCGCCAAACACGAGTGCGTTCAGACGATCCGGCGCGAGCACCTCGGCCCTGATGTCTTCCAGCGTCGCGGGCTGCTCCACCGGCTGATCCGCCGACAGCTCGCGAATGATTCGCGTGATCGGCGTGACGAGCGCGTACGGATCGGTGCTGGCGTGGACGAACAGCCGTCCGCCGCCAATCTCCTGCTCGAACGGATGATAGACGGTCAGCGCAGGCCCCGGGACGATGTTCTCGTCGTCGATATCCGCTGCGATGCCGACGATCCGCCGTCCCTCGGTGCTCACCGAGATGAACTTCATCACGGGATCCGTCCACATGAGCCGCCTGTTCAGCGCGTCCTGGTTTGGGAACATCCGCTGCGCCAGGCTCTGGCTCACGATGACCACCCGATCGGCATCGCGTCGATCGCTATCATTGAAGTCGCGCCCGGCAATGAGGGGTACGCCGAGAGAAGAGAAGAAGCCGGGCGAGATGGTTCGGAACCTCGCGCGTGGATCCTCCTCTCCGTTGCCCTTTGCGTAGCCTTCGACGGAGAACTGGAATCCAGGCCCGAACCCTCCAGCGTCTCTCCACGGGACGAGCGTCCCGATCGCGGCGCGCTCCACGCCTGGCAGTTGTCCGATGCGGCGCAGGGCTTCTTTGTAAAGCCGTGCGGCTTCGTACGGGGCGCGCTCGAACGAGATGACGGGCACGTTCAACGCAAGAACGTGGCGTGTGTCGAAGCCAGTCTGCGTACGTTGGAGCGCCAGCAGTGTGGTGAGCAGCATCCCCGCGCCCGCGAGCAGGACAAATGACGCCGCGATCTGAATGACGGCAAACGCGCGCAGCCGACGGTTCGTGCCCGAGGTGATGCGGACACTGCCGCTCGAGAGCCCGAGGCTGCCCGATGCTTCTGCAGCGGGCAGACGTGGCACGAACGCCAGGAGGATCGCGGCAGCCAGCGCGAGGCTGACGCCGACCCACAGCAGGCTCGCATCAACCGTCAGGTCGAGCGCGCGGACGGAGAACCGCGCCGCGTATCGCGCAAGGATGGCGACCATTGGCCGCGCGAGCGCGATTCCGAGGAGCGCTCCAGCGCCGCAGAGCAGCAGGCTTTCAGCGAGGAGCGTGCGGCGCAGCGCCCAGCCGCTCGCGCCGAGCTCCGCGCGAATCGCGAGTTCTCCCTGCCGGCGCACCGATCGCGCGAGGATCAGGTTCGCCACGTTCGAACACGCGATCACGAACACGAGCGCGGACGCCGCGAGCAGGACGAGCAACACCGTCCGGGCGGACGATGTCACCTGGTCGCGCAGGCCGACGGCGTCGATGCGGAAGTCGGCGTTTTTCGGATACGACTCGGGGTGGTCCTGCACCATTGCGGTGTGAATCGTGCGCAGCTCGGCGCGCGCCGCGTCGAGATTCGCTCCCGGCGCAAGACGCGCGAACAGCTCTGTCATCCGGTGCACGCGACCTTCTACCATCGTCGCGGACAGATGGTGCGGGCTCGTGACGACGTTCGCGATGATCTCCGTCGCCGATGGGTACGGTACGGACGGTTCAAGGACGCCGACGATCGTCGCGGACCGATCGCCGAGCCGGATCGTCTTCCCGATGACCGATCGGTCGCTGCCGAGTGCCGATGTCCAGAAGCGATGCGTCAGCACGGCGGCTCCTGCCGCCTTCGGGCCGTCGTCGGTCGCGTCAAGCAGACGGCCCACAATCGGGTGAAGACCCATCACGTCGAAATAGGATCCGCCGACTACACCTGCGCGGACCACGCGCGGATCGCCGAGACCGATCATTGTGAATTCGATCACCGAG
This sequence comes from Vicinamibacterales bacterium, assembly GCA_035637115.1. Lineage (GTDB taxonomy): Bacteria > Acidobacteriota > Vicinamibacteria > Vicinamibacterales > 2-12-FULL-66-21 > JAICSD01. The sequence goes on along the minus strand of DASPXV010000197.1, from coordinate 19,296 downwards.
AAGTCGCCGAACTGCGACAACGTGGTCGCTCGGGAGCGGAGATCGCGGATCTCCGGCACGGAGAAATTCGCGTTCTCCGCGCCAATGCCTTTGGCGCTCTGTCGGATGTAGATCAAGCGGTCCTCGTCGCGGTTGGCGAGCGGCCGCAGCAGCACTCCACGCACAACGCTGAAGATGGCGGCGTTGGCGCCGATGCCAAGCGCGAGCGTGATCACGACGGTGAGCGTCAGACCTCGCGCACGGGCGAGGGAGCGCAGAGCAAATCGAAGGTCGGCAATCAGGTTCATAACCGTTCAGCCTCTGCGGCGCAGCGCGTCCAGGCTCCAGGGTCCGGCGCCGGCGGCGGATAAGAATAACCAGATGAAACAATAAAGGACGGCGGGCAGGCCCTGGTTCACGATGGGCCACAGCCCATGAGGTGCGTGGGCCTGGAAGTACGCGACCGCCATTTCCCCTGAAAGCAGGAACGCGACGGGCCGCGTGAACAGGCCAACGAGCAGCAAGCCCCCGCCGATTATCTCGAGCAGGCCTGCGATACCAACCTGGGACATAAGCGCTGGCGTGCCGCCCGGCATCGCCATCGGCCATCCGAACCATTTCATCGTGCCCTCCTGCATGAACGTGAAGGCGGCGACGATGCGGAGCAGGCTCTTCAAGTAAGGGGCTAAAGCAGCCCAGCGGGTCGCAGCGGATGTATTCATGCCCCATTGTCGATCCGGACGGTCCTGGATCGACAACATGTCAGAAGGAGACATCAAATGCGTGTGATGACGATCGTAAAGGCGAGCAAGGAATCGGAGGCAGGGGTCCTTCCGGACAAAAAGATCCTCACTGAAATGGGGCGTTTCAATGAGGAGCTCGGCAAGGCGGGCGTGCTGCTCGCCGGAGAAGGGCTGCATCCGACCTCGAAAGGAAAGCGCATCAAGTACTCGGGCACGAATCGGACGGTGTTCGATGGCCCGTTCGCGGAGACCAAGGAGCTGATCGCCGGCTTCTGGATCTGGAAAGTCGCGTCGATGGACGAGGCCGTCGAGTGGGCGAAGCGGTGCCCGAACCCGCATGCCGGGGAGTCCGAGATCGAGATCCGGCAGATTTTCGAAGCGGAAGATTTTGGCGCCGAGTTCACGCCGGAACTGCGCGAGCAGGAAGCACGGCTGCGCAATGACGCGGCCCGCAGGAAGTGAGCAGTGAACACCGAACAGGCCGCCTAGCCTTGCGGTCGCGGCCGGATTGGTGATGTGATCGGTCGCCGTGGGGGCGACCGGTCCGATCGAACAGACGCTCGATGCCTTGTACGTTGCCGAGTCGCGGCGCGTTCTCGCGACGCTGATTCGACTGCTCGGTGACTTCGATCTCGCGGAGGAGGCGATGCACGAGGCATTCAGGGCGGCGCTCGAGCAGTGGCCGCGCGACGGCATGCCTTCCAATCCGCGCGCATGGCTCGTATCGACGGGACGCTTCAAGGCGATCGACAGCATGCGCCGCGGCGCGCGGTTCCGTCCGCTCGACGATGTCGGCGATGCGGCGGCTCTCGGCGTTGTCGATCCGGTGGCCTGGACAGACGATGAGAGCGTCGAAGATGACCGTCTGCGCCTGATCTTCACCTGCTGCCATCCCGCGCTGGCGCAGGATGCGCAAGTCGCGCTGACGTTGCGAGAGGTCTGCGGTCTGACGACCGAGGAGATTGCGCAGGCATTTCTCACGGCGCCACCGACACTCGCCCAGCGCATCGTACGCGCGAAAGCAAAGATCCGCGATGCGCGTATCCCGTATCAGGTACCATCCGCCGCGGAGCTGCCGGATCGGCTTGATGCGGTTCTGCGGGTCATTTATCTCGTTTTCAATGAGGGATATTCCGCCAGTTCCGGGACGACGCTGACGCGCAGCGATCTCTCCGCCGAGGCTATCCGGCTCGGACGGCTGCTCGTCGATCTGCTTCCGGAGCCTGAAGCCCGGGCGCTGCTCGCGCTGATGCTGCTGCACGAATCGCGTCGCACGGCGAGAACGTCGGCGTCCGGCGATCTAATCCTGCTCGACGAGCAGGATCGATCGTTATGGAATCGCGAACAGATTGCGGAGGGCGTGCGGCTGGTGCAGGTTGCGCTCTCGTCACGTCGCGCCGGCCCGTACACGATCCAGTCGGCGATCGCGGCGCTGCATGCGGAAGCGCCAACCGCGGCATCGACAGACTGGGCCCAGATCGTCGGACTGTATGACGCCTTGATGCGGATCGATCCCTCGCCGGTCGTCGCGCTGAACCGCGCCGTAGCGGTCGCGATGAGGGACGGGCCGGCCGCGGGGCTCGCGCTGATCGAGGCGATTCTCGACGCGGGCGAGTTGAAAGATTATCGGCTGGCACACGCGGCGCGCGCGGACTTCTGCCGCCGGCTTGGGCGGAAGGAAGACGCGCGCCGATCCTACAAACGCGCGCTCGAGCTCGCGCGGCAGGAGCCCGAGCGGCGTTTCCTCCAGCGGCGGCTCGCGGAACTGGGAGGACCATGAAGTACTTGTGTCTCGTTTATCTCGAGCGAGAGAAGCTGCACGCCGTGCCCGATCGTGAGTGCGCGGACTGCGGGGACAGGCTTCGTAAGAGCGGCCGACTGCTCGCCGCGGAAGCGCTCGAGCCTGTCGCAGGCGCGGCCACCATCCGCGTTCGCAACGGGGCAACGACGATCACCGATGGACCCTTTGCCGAAACGAAGGAGCAGCTCGCAGGCTTCTACCTGGTCGATGCGAGAGATTTCAACGAAGCGATACAGATCGCATCGCAAATCCCGCCTGCGCGTGAAGGCAGCGTCGAGGTGCGCCCCGTACGGCAACTGCAACCCGAGCCCTGAGCTCCGGTTGCTGGTTCAGCGGTTCAAGCGGACCGCCGGAAAGTACGGACCGACGAGACGCCGATTCCACCAGCGGCCCGTACGCCGGCGCTCTTCGGCGGAAGTAAATCGATAGAAGTAGAGCTGCGCGCGGATCCAGCGGGGCGGGCGATCCGGGAAGGGATTCGATCGGATTAAGCTGAGGACCCCCCGGTCACCTTCGAGAAACTTCACGAGCAGCTTCGGGAACCATGGATAGTCGTCGGGCGTGGACATCGCAGCGAACCACATCAGCCAGTCTAGGCGCAGGTGGTAGGGAGCGTATTGCGGCGGGCGGCGCGCCGGATCTCCGGGCTTCGCCTTGAACTCGTACTCCCGCCATTGCGTGCCGCCCGTCACGTTCTCGGCGTCGGTGCCTTCGACGATGATTTCGTAGCGCTCCGTCGTGACGCTGCCGAATGCGCCGTACGTATTCACGATCTGCAGCGGATTGAAGGACGTGTTCATCACCTGCCCGGGCGAGAGCATATTGAGGGTTGGCGCAATGCTCAGCAGCGCGACGACCGCCGCCAGCCCCATCGTGAGAACGCGCTGCGGCGCTGCGATTGGCTGCAGCGGCGGCGGCGTGACGGGCAGCCATGACAGGAACCGATCGTCGAGCGTCGTGAATGCCAGGATGAGCGTCAGCCAGTTCAGCCATGACAGGTTTCCGCCGATGATGAGAATCACCTGGAAGACGATCGTGAAAATGCCCGCAATCCCTGCGTATGGCTGCGGAAGAAAGTACCCGAACGGTACGACCAGCTCCACGAAGTGATTGAAGGCGACGCCGCCGTGCAGCACCGGCTTCGGGAGGTAGTGAATGTACCAGCTCACCGGGTTTGGCATGGGCTGCGTCTCGAAGAACACGTCCAAGCAGCTGAGGTTGCGCCAGCAGGCGTCCCCGCGCAGCTTGATGAGACCCGCGCCAAACATCAGCCTGAACAGCGTCCAGCGGTAGATCCAGTTCAGCCACGCGTGCGGCGCGCTCGTGCTCGCGCCGGCAAAAATCGTGAAGAACCCGAGTTCGACGAGGAGCGACTCCCAGCCGAAGGCGTAGAAGGTCTGGCCGACGTTGATGAACGAGAGGTAGAGCACGTAAAGAGCGGCCCAGACGGCCGCCGCCGCAAGCGCGCCGACGCGCGGCGCGGCGCTCGACAGCGCCACGAGCGACAGCGCGACTCCTGTCCACGCGCCGATTTGGAACGCGCGGTCCGTCGGGAACCAATAGAAAATGCTGGGAGACGCCCGGAACGGCACTTCGCGGACAAAACGGGCGGCGGGCAGGAGCCCGCGCTCGCCTAGGAGAGGAAGGAACTGGTGGACGGCGACGAGGAAACCCACCAGATAGATGAAGGCGAGCCCGCGCTCGAATAGCCAGCGGGAATACCAGTAGCCCGGCAGCTCCTGCACCATAGCAACGAGGGAATAGCAATCGCATGGCCGCTTCTCCTGATGCCATCGTCGTCGGCGCGGGCCCCAACGGGCTGTCCGCGGCAATCGCCCTGGCGCAAGCGGGACGGTCGGTCGTCGTGTTCGAAGCGCTGGGACGGATCGGCGGGGGCTCCGCGTCCGACGAGCTGACGCTGCCTGGATTCGTTCACGACATCTGCTCGGCCGTGCATCCTTTCGCGGTGAGCTCCCCGTTCTGGCGGACGCTCCCCCTGGGCAAATTTGGACTCGAGTGGGTGACGCCGGCGGCGCAGGTGGCGCATCCGCTGGACGATGGACCGGCGCCGATCGCATGGCGGTCGCTCCAGCAGACGGTGGCGGAACTCGGGCGCGATGGCACAGCGTATCGCGCCATGGTCGGGCCCGTTGTCAGGAACTGGCCTCGTCTCGAGCGCATTGTGCTCGGACCGCCGCGGTTGCCGCGGCACCCCGTGGCCGCTGCGCGATTCGGTCTGCGCGCGATCCGGCCGGCGACCGCGATCGCCACACGGATGTTTCGCGATGAGCCAGCGCGCGCGTTGCTCGCCGGGCTGGCGGCGCACGCGATGGCACCGCTCGATCGCTTCCCCACTGGCGCGATAGCGCTCATCTTCTTCGCTCTTGCGCACATGGGCGGATGGCCTTTTCCGCGCGGCGGCGCACAACGCCTGTCGGACGCGCTCGCGGCGTTGCTGCGATCGCTGGGCGGCGAGATCGTCACGGGCAGACGTATCGAAAACGTCGACAACCTGCCGCCGGCGCGTGCGGTGTTGTGCGATCTCTCGCCGCGGCCGCTCCTCCGCATAGCCGGACATCGTTTCCCGCCGCGCTTCCGCGCGCGGCTCGAGCGGTACCGCTACGGGATGGGCGTCTTCAAAGTCGACTGGGCGCTCGACGGCCCGATTCCATGGAAGGACAACCGCGTCGCGTCAGCCGCCACCGTTCACGTCGGCGGAACGCTTGCGGAGATCGGCGCCTCGGAACGCGATGCGTGGGAAGGCCGCGTGAGCCAACATCCGTTCGTCCTGCTCGCGCAGCCGAGCCTGTTCGATCCCTCGCGGGCGCCCGCAGGCAAGCACACGGCGTGGGCGTATTGCCACGTGCCGCACGGGTCCACGGCGGACATGCTGCCCCGTATCGAAGCCCAAGTCGAACGATTCGCGCCGGGCTTTCGCGATCGCGTCGTCGCCAGGCACATCAGCACGCCGGCCGATCTCGAGTGGCGCAATCCGAACCTGGTGGGTGGCGATATCGGTATGGGCGTGATGGATTGGCCGCAGTTGTTCCTGCGGCCGTCATGGCGGTTGTATGGAACGCCCGCGCCAGACATTTACTTGTGTTCGGCGGCGACGCCGCCCGGCGTCGGCGTGCACGGCATGTGCGGCTACTTCGCCGCGCAGGCGGCGCTCAGGGGGCCGCTGGCCTGAGGGAGAACGTCGGTTCAGTGCACGGCGTGCTCAGCTGGACGGCACCGGATCGACTGTACGGGCGGATCACGCGGAGCGCAGAACGGAGTCCGGAATTCCGAGACCCGGCCCGTTGATCTCGCCGGTCCGCATGTAGCCGTCCCGCACCTGAAAAATACCGGGAAACCGCGACGCCCATGGTTCGTTCGCGGCGGGCACGTACTGCCGCGCGTTGGCTTCGATGCCCGCCACGCCAGGAACATGGGCGGAGATGCCGACGGAGTGAATCAGCGAGGCGCCCGGACACGTCAGGTCCTGCACGCACGTGAACATGCGGTACTTTTTTGCCGCCGCGGCCATGAGCATCGCCTGGCTCTGCCCCTTGCACGCCTTCAGCGCGACGCCCGTATATCCCATCTCGCGCGCCAGCAGCAGGCTTTCGAGATCCGTCAGCGATTCGTCGATGACGACGGGGCGAAGCTTTGACGCGTCGTGCATCACATTCTGCCGATTGGCACGCAGGTCGCGCGCCGTCGGCTGCTCCACATACAGAATGCGGTCGAACCCCGCGGGTGATGCGGCGCGCACGCGCCGGAGGCATTCCAGTACGTAGTCCACGTTCGGGCACCGCTCGTTGAAGTCGAGGCAGTACGACCAGTCCTTGACGCCGCGCTCTGCCTGCACGCCCGTCGTGACGCGATCGATCGCGAGGATCCTGTTCGTGTCCGATGCGAGGTCCTCTCCGCTCAATTTGATCTTGATACGGACGAGACCGTTGTAGGCAATCCACTCGGGCAGCGTTTCAGGCAGACCGTCGCCGACCGGCTTTTGAACGTCCTTCGACTCGAGCGGATCGAGACCTCCGACGCTGTGGAACAGCGGAATGCGCGGCTGAGCGGATGCGAGCAGCGCGGCGTCGAGACGTTCGCCGCGGAACTCCTTCCCGAGGTACGCGGAAAGATCCCGCGGCAGCAGATCGGCGCCGTAGGTCGCGTACACGTTTCGCCCGTGCACTTTCCCGAACGCGTCGTGAACTGCGGCATCGAACGCGCTGGCCACGACGAGCGTGCACAACTTGGGGATGGATTCGTCGAGCTTGCGCGATGCCGACACGTCGCGTGCCGCTTTCAAATACTCCGGCTCGAGAACATGATTCAGATCGATCGGATGGCCGGTCTCACGGCAATCGGCTGTGATCTGCTCGATCCGCGCCGCGAGCCCCTTCATCGCATCCAGCGTCGTGTCGTACGACATCGTCTTCGACGGGAACGCCCACATGTTCCCCATCGTCATCGATCCGAAACCCCACGCGGTCTTGCCGGCGCCGGTCGTGACGCGGCAGCGGACGTTGAGGAGCGTCACGCGATCGACAACGCGTCCGCCGAACTTGTACGGCGCGCGATACACGTAGTCCTCGTAGGCATGGTGGACTTCGTCGATGTGGATGTCGGTCGCTCGCGGCACCATGATCGCGGCGGGCAGGGCAGCCGGGAGAGCGGCGCTGGCGCCGTACGCTTCCGCGATGCGCGCCTTCACAAATGCGAGATCCCGAGCGGCTGCGGCGAGCGTCTTCTCCTCGCGCTCTTCAGGCGTCGCTCCCGGGATGTCGTACTCGAGGTGAAGAGAAATCGGACCGTGGAACTGCGCCCTGGCCAGGAGCGCGAAGTACGCCTTCCACTGCACCATGCCCTCGCCCATCGGGCAGTTCTTCTGGCGCCAGCCGGTGGCGGTTCTTTCCCAGAAGAAATCCTTCAGCGCGATCATTGAGAGCCGCGGCGCGACCACATTGAACGCGCTGCGCCATCCGCCGTCGCCTCCCTCGACGACCGCATGGCGCACGTCGAAGTAGTAACCCGTCCACTTCGGATCGAGCGTGTCGATCGCGGGCGCGATGTCCCAGATTCCGCCGCCGATGTAACCGGCATGATTGTGGAAGCCGAGGTGCACGCCCGCATGCGCCGAGAGTTCCGCGAGGGAGCGAAGTTGCCGCGTGGCTTCCTCGACCTCCTTCCTCGCGTCAAGAAACGCGTACTTGTAATACCCGGGTTTGAAGAACGGAATCCCGAGTGATGCCGCCGTTTCGAGCGTCGGACGTGCGGCAGGATCCGCATCGGAAACGAGTTCGGTCGTGATCAGCGGGACCGACAGCCCTTCGCGGCGGATGTCCGCGACGTACGGCGGCAGATCCTGCGCCACGCGTTTCGGATCGATGTGACCGCCTGGCCGGACGGTCAGATCGACTCCCGCGAATCCGAGCGGCTTGAGCGCGCGGCCAAGCCCGCGGCCGTCGAGACGCGGCAGGTGCTTCGAGAAGAAGCACAAGGTTCCGCGGAACCCTGGCTCCGCGGCTTTGACAAAAGCGTGCGGCGATACCGCCGCGACGGCCCCGGCCGCACCGATCGTTCCGAGAAAGCGGCGACGGGTTACAGCTTCCACGGCTTGCGATAGTCGTAGTGAAGACGCCGGTTGGCGTCGGGGTCCGACACGAACTCTTCCTTCTGCGCGTCCCAGCGTAGACTTCGCCCCAGGCGCGTCGCGATGTTTCCGAGGTGGCACATCGTAGCGGTCCGGTGCCCTTCCTCGATCTCGGCGATCGGCGTCTTGCGGCTCTTCACAGAGTCCAGGAAGTTGCGAACGTGCGTCGCATCCATATCGGAGCCGGGCTCCTGCATTGGTTCCATTGCGGGCTTGTCGCTCGGCGGATCCCCTTTCCACGTTTCCGGAGCGACCTTGAATCCGCGCCGGCTCAAGGAAAGCGTCCCCTTCGTCCCGTGGAACACCAGCGGCTCGCCAGGACTCGTGCCGATCTCGCGTCCCGTCCAACTGACGATGCAGCCTTTGCCGCCGCCAAGCATGGCGTCGGGAAAGTCGTAGATGACTTCCTGCACGTCCGGCGTCTCACCGCCGTCCTTCATTTCATATCGTCCGCCAAACGCAGCAACGGAGGCGGGGGCCCTGGCCTGCAGCGCCCAGCGCGCGATATCGAGATCGTGCGCGCCGAAGTTCGTCATCTGGCCGCCGGAATAGTTCCAGAACCAGCGGAAATGGTAGATGCAGCGGTACGGGTTGAACGCGACGAACGGCGCGGGTCCGAGCCACATGTCCCAATCGAGCTCCGGCGTCAGCCCGTTCTTCAACTCACGGGCAACGAATCCGGGGATGACATTGCGCGTGAACCCGGCCGAGATCTTGTGGACGGGCCCGATGGCGCCGTCCTGCACGAGCTTCACGGCCTTTTGATAATGCGCACCCGATCGCTGCTGGCTCCCGGTCTGCACGACTCGCCCGTGCTTGCGCGCCGCATCCGCCATCACGCGTCCCTCATGAATCGTGAGCGACAAAGGCTTCTCGCAGTAGACGTCCTTGCCGGCTTCGCACGCGAGCGTCGTAATCAACGCGTGCCAGTGATCGGGCGTCGCCACGATTACGGCGTCGACGTCCTTGCGCTCGAGAAGCCGGCGGAAGTCCTTGTAGGGAACAACACGCGTCCCTTCCGTGGCTTTTTTCAGGAACGGCTCGTAGACGTCGCACGCGGCGACAGGATTGACGTCCGGCTGCTTCAGGAAGCGCTGCCAGTCCTGCTGCCCGCGGCCGCCGCATCCGATGATGCCGATGTTGATCCGATCGTTGGCGCCGAGCACTCCGCGGGTGCGAAGGACGGTGGCGGCCGTCGCGGCGGCGGTCACCTGGACGAACTCGCGTCTGGTCGGCATGGCAATCCTCCAGCCCGGCCGTTGGCACAATGCGCGGCGGACTGGGGATTCTAGATCGAGGTGTGCGATTATCACACCGCTGCCATGGCTGATATGACTCCTCAGGCGATGTGGGACCGCTTCATCGACGACCTGGACCGGGCGGGACAGGCAGGGAGCGCCGCAGACGTTGCGCTGCCGCCGCTCGCCTCGGATCTGCCCACAGGAACAAAGTTCGCCGACCTTACGCGCGAGGATCTGAAGAATCTGTCGCGGCTCGCAAATTCACTCGGCCGCCGCGGTGACGTCGTCACCACGCTGTGGCAGGACATGGACCGGAAACGCAAGGCCGTCCTCAAGGCCGAGAAAGAGAACGCGAAAGAGAACGCGAAAGAGAAGAAGAAGACGCTTTAGCCCATGGCCGCCGGTCGAGAGTGCTATCACTGCAAGCAGTGGGTCGCCGCGGCAGAGGAACACGACTGCTGGACGACGACCGAGACCGCGCTGACCAGCGATCTGTCAGAAGATCTCCAGGAGGCGTGGCAACGGTTACGGGAGACCGCGGCTGACTTCGGCGAACAGCGGATCTACGCGTCGCACAAGTCCATCATGTTCGCGCGGAAATCCTGCTACTTCTTTGTGCGGCCGAAAAAGAGCTACCTCGAGGTCTGCGTCTTTCTTGGTCGGGCGCTGAAGCATCCGCGCATCCGCCGCGTCGAGGCGTCGTCGAAATCCAAGTTCGTACACATCGTTCCCATCAAGCATCGCGACGAGGTCGAGGCGCCGATCACCGACTGGCTGCAGGAAGCGTACGAGTTTGCTGGCGTCAGCGGACAATCACAATCGGCACTCGCCAGAAAGCCGCGCGCGCGCCGGCGGGATCGAGCACCGTCACCTGGCAAACGTAGGGGCCGGGCGGCAGCGCGGCGACCGAAACAGTAACAGCACGGCGCGCGACTACACAAAACGGGGACAGTCCCCGTTTCCCCAGCCTCGGAAACGGGGACTGTCCCCGTTTTGATCTCTGAAGCGATCGCGGTGAACATGACGCGCGCGCTTGGCAAAGCGGCGCGATCGGCGGGGCGCGAAGGCACGGCCGCGATCATGCATAACATCGAGGACTATCACATCACTCCGGAACAGGCGTCGCGGATTGCGAACGACGCGGGTGTGAAGCTCCTGGTCTTCTACCACCTGCTGCCGGCGCCGGACGGGTTCCTGCCGCGGCGGCTTTTCGCCGACGGCATCAAGGATGTGCGGCACGGAGAGTGGGCGATCGCCGAGGACGGCAGCATGTATACGCTGCCGCTCGAATCGAAGGACGTGCGGATCGGTGACCCGGTAGGTCAGGCGTGCTGTTCGGCTTCGACCGGCGCGGCTGGGAGGGGTTCGTCGTCGGTGGCGACACCCACTAGCTGCGCGAGCATCGCCGCAATGAATGTCGCGACCGCGCGAACGGTTGTCGCCTGCGCGCTGCCGTAGGGCAGCTCGAGCGCAAGCACGCCGGCACACGCGGCGGGCGTCAGCAGCGGCACGACGAGGGCGCCGCCGGTGCGGTCGTCACCGTTGATCGCGCAGGTCTGCTCGGATCGGAACGCGGCAGCCGTCACGTTGTTCGCGTCGGCCTTCACGCAGGGAAGCTTGGAACGGACGCACTCCGAGTAGCCGTGAACCAGCGCCGGCCGCAACTCTGCGGCAATCGCGTCCCACACCCAGACCACGAGACCCCGTGCATCCAGGATCCGGGCGGCTTCACGGAGCAGCGGCTGGACCTGGCTTGGGTCCTCGACACGGCCGAGGTCCGTGCACAACTGCGCGGCCGCCAGGATGTCGAGTTCCGGCGCCGTGCCAGGCCCGGCAGGCGGCGGTTCGACGGCTGGTTCCGAGTCGAACAGCGGCTCGGGAGGCTCTTCGGGTGGCAGGTTGACCGCGAATCCCTGCGGTCTCCATTGCGGTTCATTTCTCGCGGGCTTGCGGCGCAGCGAGAGGGAACCCAGCGCCGAGCCCACGAAGCTGCGGAGACGCGGCTGTGGCGGCGCGGGCGGTTCGACGGGCTCGACCGGCTCCGGGTGCAGTTCGAAAAACTCGCGGGCGACCACGTCCGGGTTCAGGCCGATCGCGGACGCATACGTACGCAGGTATGCGCGCCGGAAGATACCCGAGGGCCAATGCGAGATGTCATCCCGCTCGAGCCCCTCGAGCAGCGACAGCTTGATCTTCGTCTGTTCGGAAACCGTCTTGAGAGATATCTCTCGCTTCTCACGCTGCTGGCGCAGTCGCGCGCCGAAAGTATTGTGCATGGGGATCCGGGCGTGATCCATGCAACACCGGTTCCCGATCTTCCGGCGACTCCCGCCCGGGGACCGCTGCAGAACGCAGGCAATCGCACTGCAGCGCGTTTGATTTTGCTGCGTAGGAATTACGTACTTTCATGACGACACTCATATAATCACTCGCCACGTGAGGCTCGCGGCTGGACGTCGGCTCGGCGCCTACCGGATCGTGTCCGCGCTCGGCGCGGCGGCATGGGCGAGGTCTATCTCGCGAATGACACGCGGCTCGGGCGTCCGGTCGCGCTCAAGATCCTGCCCGACGATCTCGCGGCCAACGCCGAACGGCGCTTGCGTCTGGAACGCGAAGCGCAGGCGGCCGCGCGCCTGAACCATCCCGCCATCGTGACCCTGTTCTCGTTCGAGGAAGCCGACGGCATCGCGTTCCTCACGATGGAGTACGTCGAGGGTCCATCGCTCGCCTCGCAGATTCCGGCGAGCGGCCTTCCGCTGGAACGACTTCTGCCGATCGCCATCCCGATCGCGGACGCCGTGGCGGCGGCGCACCAGCGCGGGATCATCCATCGCGATCTGAAGCCCGGCAACGTGATCGTGACCGCCAACACGCGCGTCAAGGTGTTGGACTTCGGCCTCGCCAAGCTGCACGAGGTGCCCGCGCTCGACGGCATGGTCTCAACCGGAACCGTGCCGATTACCGGTGACGGGCGGATCCTCGGAACGATCGCTTACATGTCGCCCGAACAGGCCGAAGGGCGCCCCACCGACGCACGATCGGACATCTTCTCGCTCGGCGTGATGCTGTTCGAAATGGCGACGGGTCGTCGTCCGTTCAGAGGCGACAGAGCATTTCAGTCATTACCGCGATCCTGCGGGACACTCCTCCATCGGTCAGCGACGTGAAACCCTGCGGTTCTGGAACGCGGCTCCGGGGACGTCCGGCACGGACTCACGGTCGTTGCCCGACATACGATGTCCGGCCGCCGGCGACGGCTCGTGCATGCTGGTGGAAGCGCCGCGCCGACGAGCACGATCACAACGCGCGCGCCGGCCTCTCGGCGTTCGATCCTGCGACGGGACGCGTGCGCGACCTCGCGGCGCTCGCGGACAAGGGCGCCGGCGTTACCTTCTGGGGCGTCTCACCCGACGGAACGACTGTCGCGTTCGGGCAGTTCGCCTGGGGCGGCGGGGATCAGGTAACGCTGCTGCGCCTTGCGACCGGCGAGAAGCGGATCGTCCAGCTGAAGAACTTCAAGAACCTGTCAGAGATCGCCTGGGCGCCGGATGGTCGCAGCCTGTTCGGAACGACCGGGACACTTCTCGGTGGGCAGGTCCTGCACATCGGTCTCGACGGGACGACGCAGCTTCTTCACATGTTCGAGAGCCAGATAGTGGGAAATCCCCGGCCGTCTCCCGATGGCCGCTTACTGCTGGTCGGAGCGACCAGCAACGCGTGGGTGCTCGAACTGAGGTAGTCACTTCGCACCGACGACAGATAGCCACTCGCGCAGCACGCCAGCTCAGTCCGTATAGCAGCAGAGTGCCGAAGATCCGGCGGGCCGCTCGCATCCTTCCCGCGCTCTGTGTTACGAATGTGAGGAATGCGTCCAGCGCTGCAACGTTCGAGCGTCATCGCGATACTTGTCTGTTGCGCGCTCGAGGTCGGCGGCACAGCCGCACGTCAGAGTCAGCAGCCGGTATTCCGAGGCCACGGCGAGGCGGTCCGCGTCTTCGTCACTGCGACGGACCGCGACGGACGGCTAATCACGACGCTCGGCAAGGATGACTTCGAGATCCGCGATGAAGGCAAGCCGCAGCCGATCACGCTGTTCGATATCACCCCGCAGCCGATCAGGCTAATTGTCCTGCTCGACGTCTCCGGCAGCATGGAAGGAAACCTTCCGCTTCTCAGGGCAGCGTCGGAACAACTGTTCGCGCGGCTGCGGCCGGACGACCTCGCCCGCCTCGGAACGTTCGGCCGCAACGTCGTCATCAGCCCCGAATTCACGCACGACGTCCGCGAACTGCGCGAAGCGATCCCGCAGGGCATCGATCCCGACGCTCCGACGCCGTTATGGCGCGCAATCGACGATGCGATCACTGCGTTTGGCGACGGCGCCGAGCAACGCCGCGCGATCCTTGTACTGAGCGATGGCAAGGACAGCGGCCCGACTGGATTCGGGCGGCGCATTGCGAGCCAGGCGGAAGTCATCGATCGCGCGCGAGCCGACAACGTGATGATCTACGGGGTCGGCATGCGGAGCCGGCAGCAGCGCACGATGGCGCCCGGCGCCGGGCCCGGCGGACTGCAGGCCGCGCTGCTCGCGGATCTTCCCGATCCCGGCCTGGCGCGGGTCGCCGAAGAGAGCGGCGGCGGCTACATCGAGATTCGATACGGCGAGGATCTCGTGTCGGCGTTCGGCCGCATCGTCGACGAGCTTCACAGCCAGTATCTGCTGGGCTTCGCGCCGCCGAAGCGTGATGGCAAGCTGCATCGCATCGAGGTGCGCGTCAGCCGGAAGGGCGTGAAGGTGCGCGGTCAGCGAAGCTACGTTGCGCCGGAAATGCCAAACTAACGGAGATGATGATCAACAGGAGCAAACTGTGAGCGGAGTGCGAGTTCTGGTCGGCACGCGCAAAGGCGCGTTCATCCTCACCTCGGACGGCAAGCGCGAGAAATGGGAAGTGAGCGCGCCCAACTTCGGCGGCTGGCAGTTCTACCATCTCAAAGCCTCTCCCGTCGATCCGAACCGCATTTACGCCTCGCAGTCGAACGACTGGTTCGGCCAGATGATGCAGCGGAGCAATGACGGCGGCAGGACGTGGGAGGCCGTCGGCAACAAGTTCCTGTACGACGGCATTCCCGGCACCCACCAGTGGTACGACGGGACGCCGCACCCGTGGGAATTCAAGCGCGTGTGGCACCTCGAACCGTCGTTGAACGATCCCGACACGGTCTATGCGGGAGTCGAGGACGCCGCGCTGTTCAAGTCGGCCGACGGCGGCCAGACCTGGAGCGAGTTGTCGGCGCTGCGCGGCCACAGCACTGGTTCGAAATGGGCGCCCGGGGCCGGCGGGATGTGCCTCCACACCATCCTCATCGATCCGAGGAACCACGAGCGTCTGTACGTCGCGATATCCGCCGCGGGCACGTTTCGTTCCGATGACGGCGGCGCGACCTGGAAGGCGATCACGAAGGGACTGTTTTCCAAGTACCTGCCGGATCCGACGGCCGAAGTGGGCCACTGCGTGCACCGCATCGCGATGCATCCGTCGCGCCCGAAGACGCTGTTCATGCAGAAGCACTGGGACGTGATGCGGACCGACGACAGCGGCGAGTCGTGGCAGAAGATCAGCGGCAATCTGCCGACGGACTTCGGGTTCGCCATCGACGTGCACGCGCACGAAGCTGAAACCGTCTTCGTCGTTCCCATCAAGAGCGACTCCGAGCATTACCCGATCGATGGCAAGCTCCAGGTGTTCCGCAGCAAGACCGGCGGCAACGAGTGGCAACCGCTGACGAAGGGGCTGCCGCAGAAGGACTGCTACGTCAACGTGCTGCGCGAGGCCATGGCCGTCGATGCGCTGGACACGTGCGGGATTTACTTCGGCACGACGGGAGGACAGGTGTACGCGTCGACTGACGCGGGTGAGACGTGGAACGCCATCGTCCGGGATCTTCCACCGGTCGTGTCAGTAGAAGTGCAGACGATCTGAATGGTCCGCGTCGAGTTGCCGTTTCACCTGCGCCAGCTGGCGGGCGTCGATCGCGAAGTGATGGTCGACGTGAGGGGGACGGTTACGGCCCGCAGCGTGATCGACGCGATCGAACTGCGGTATCCGATGCTGCGCGGCACGATCCGCGACTACGCCACCGACCAGCGCCGTCCGTTCCTGCGCTTTTTCGCATGTGAAGAGGATCTGTCTTTCGCGGCGCTCGATGCGCCGCTGCCAGACGCCGTCGCGCGCGGCGCCGAACCGTTCATGATCGTCGGCGCGATCGCCGGCGGCTGAGTCGCGCGGGAATCAGCGTGCGGCGGAGGCGGATGAGTGGGTGTCAGTGACGGAATTCGCGCCGGCAAAATATCCGCTTCGCGCTTTCACGATCGTCGACGGACGCCTGACCCGCACATCGAGCCGTCGCCACTCGCGATCGTTTGCCGCTTCAATGGCGATCACGTACTCCTGGCGCAGTTCGTCGATGAGATGTGAAGCCGCGACAATCGTTTCCGCAAACGTGCTGGCGAACACGAATTGCCCCCCCGTCCACTCCGCCAGATCGCGCAGGTCTGCCGCGCCTGATGGTGTCGCGCGCCCGGATGCCTCCAACAGGACTCGCTGATCCAGCGACGGCACGGTCGCGACGACGAACACCGGCACGTCGATCGAGCTTGCCAGCCCGGAAACCGCTTGCGCCGTCATCGCGCTGCTCGTGTCGATTCCGTCGGTGAGCACGATAACCGCCTTGTGTGTTCCAGATCGGGCGGAGAGTCGACGGGCTGCCGCGGCCGTCGCGTCATACAGGGAGGTCGTGCCAAACGGCTCGAAATCGGACAGCCCGTCGTTCAATGTCGCGAGATCGCGCGTGAAGTCGCGCCGTTCATGGAGCGTCGCATCGAAAGTGAAGAGGGCCGCTTCGTCCTGATCCTGGCGAAGTTGCGACAAGACCGAGTCGTACGCCTCACGCGCCATCGCGATCTTGGGTCCGATGCGCATGCTGCCGCTCATGTCAACGAGGATCGCGAGGCTGAGCGGCGATTGGCGATCGGAGCGCAGAGAAAGAATCGGGCGGAGCTGTCCATTGTCACGGACCTCGAAGTCCGTCGTGGTGAGTCCGTTCACGACGCGTCCGCGAGCGTCTCGGACTGACGCCTGGATAGTGACGACGTCGGCGGCGCTTCGAAAGGTTTGCCGCGGCGGGTTCGCAGCCTCTTGCGCGCGCGGCGATGTGACGGCCAGGCCGCCGATGATGCCCATGCCAATGACAAGTCGTTGAAACATGATTCTCATGTCCAGTGCGCTTTCGCCGGGTCCTGGCCGCAAATTGTTGGGGAGAAGGCATGCTAACACGCCGAGCGTCCAGCGCAGCTCAATTGATGAGCTGGCCCCCCGTCCGGCTGCCAGAAGATCAGCGTATATAGTCCACGGCTCCGCGTAACTGCGGCACACGGATCGGAGATCGCGATGAAGCAGCTCTGTATCGCATCGGTGTTTGCTATCACCAGTCGTTTGCTCGTCGCTGCGCCGGGACCGATCGTTGAGCGGCGCCCGGTGCACCTGTCGGCCGATGCGGCGCAGGCATCTGCCGATGTGCTGCGACACGTCCGCGTGGAGGGAATTACCTACATGAGCGGCGGCGTGCGGATCAACGGATACCTTGCGACGCCGAATGGTCCGGGACCGTTTCCCTGCGTCATCGTCAATCGCGGGGGCAACTCGACGCTCAACGTGATCACCGATGAGACAGCCGTGAATTTGCTGGGTCGCATTACGGCATGGGGCTACATTGCCGTCGCGAGCCAATATCGCGGCGCTGGCGGCAGCGAGGGGCACGACGACTACGGCGGCGCCGACGTCGACGACGTTCTGAACCTGATTCCAGTCCTCGATTCCCTATCGAGTGCCGACGCGAAGCGAATCGGCATGTGGGGCACCAGCCGCGGAGGAATGATGACCTACATGGCGTTGTCGCGAACGAATCGCGTCAAGGCCGCAGTGATTGTGTCGGGCATGTCGGATCTCTTCGAGAACGGCCGCAGCCGGCCCGAGATGGAGGCGAACTTCAAGCAGTTCATGCCGGACTACGCGACGAGTCGAGAAGATGCGCTCAGCCGGCGTTCAGCGATTCGCTGGGTCGACAAATTGCCGGCGACGGTTCCATTGCTTCTCCTGCATGGCACGGCAGATTGGCGCGTGTCCCCTTCCGAAGCGTTCGATATGGCCCGTGCGCTCTTCGAGGCGAAGCGACCGATGCGTCTGGTGATGTTCGAGGGCGGGAGTCACGGCTTGCCGGAATTCTTTGATGAGCGAAATGCACTGATCCGATCGTGGTTGGATGCCTATGTCAGGGATGGTCGGAAGTGGCCTGATTTGAACCCGCACGGAAGCTGAGGACTCCGTGCTCGTCATCCGGGTGCATGAGAAAAGGGGTGGTGTTTTTGATACAATCTTAGATTCCGCGACCTACTGGGACGTCGTTCAACGGTAGGACACCGCGCTCTGGACGCGGTTATTGGGGTTCGAATCCCTACGTCCCAGCCAATTCCCATCCGACGTTTGAAGTCTTCCCCTGCGGCAAGTTGCCCGGTTCGATTTCACACAGCTCCTTGCAGGTCGACACTGACTGGCGGCGAAGTGCAGGTCCAACCCCTGCGTTCTCAACGCGTTGCCTCGAATCTGCAAAGTTCGAATCCCAGGCAGGTTGTCCCGGTAGCAGTGACGCAGACAAACCCTCACAAGCCGACCTTCCTGAGCCGCGCCAGCAGATTGGGGTTTTTCGCGTGCGCCTGTCGCAGCGCGGCGATGCGACGCCCGAACGCTGCGCCGCGTCCTGTCCGTCCGCTCACATCGCGCAGGTCCCCGACGAGTTTCACCGCCGCAGCGTAGTCGGCCGGACGCTTCGTCCCAACCAGCGCGTCGATCCGCTGCCACGCCTGGCGTTCTCGTTTCGCCAGGCCAGTCAGATAGCGGTCGCGCGCTACTTGCTGCTCGCGTTCACGCCGCGCGCGTTCGCGGACCTCGCGTTGCTGGGCAGCCTGACCTCTCGCTTCAGCAAGCGACTCCGCGCGTGCCCTCAATGCGCCAGCCGTTCGCAACGGGCCAGACAGTTGCTGTGGCGCATGCCGTCGAGACCGACGCATGATCTCGGCGCCCACGCTCCCGTCGCCACGCGCCACGCGGGCGAGCAGCGCCACGTGCTCATCGGTGTCGAGGGCCGCAGTCCACCGCTCGACCTGCCGCGTCGAAGGCGCCGCCGACGCCCTCGACGCACCTTCCGCCGCCGCGGCAATCAGACCGCGATCGATGCCCATGATGTCGACGAAGCTATCGAGCGTCGGGGAGAGACGACCGAGACCGTCCGGACGGCCGGGCTCGAGGGCGTCGTCGTCGATCTCGCCGCACTGGAGATCCAGCAGCCATGCCAGATAGAGAGCCCGCTCGTCGCCACTTGCGATGTCAGCCCGAAGAGCGATCAACGACGACAACCAGCTGCTGCCGTCGTCTGCAGTATCAAAGCTCTCCCCGTCACTCTCGAGCGAGATGGCGACGATGACATCACGGGCTGTGGAGCGAATGTCGACCGTGTGGCCCGCCGGGTAGCGGCGCAACGCCTTCGTGTCCACCGCGCCTTTCGGATACCGGAACGCGACCTCGAGGAACAACCAGTTGGCGAAGTAGAGCGAGGCGTCGAAGTACTTCACTAGGAGATCGCGTGGGTTCGCCTTCAGGTCGCCGTATTCGTAGTGGTTGCTGAACGACGTGCGGGAGATCGCCGCTCGCGTCGAGATGGCCCGCAGCACGACGGTCTCGAACGGAAGCGCGAGGTGTTGCTCGATGGTCGCGTGGAATCCGACGACTTGCTCGGCTTCGGTGTACGCATCGACGACGGCTTCCTCGATCAGGG
>DASPXV010000196.1:0-42390 GCA_035637115.1 Vicinamibacterales bacterium | reverse complement strand
GATCTGCGACTCGTCCCGCGTGAAAGCCTCGGCGCCGCGCTGCAGTATTTCACAGGCTCCAGGGCGCACAATATCATCCTGCGCGATCGCGCCATTCAGCGCGGATTGAAGCTGAATGAGTACGGTTTGTATCGCGTGGACGACAACAGCCGTGTCGCCGGCGAGGACGAAGCAGGGATCTATGCGGCGCTGGGTCTTGCGTTCGTGCCCCCCGAACTGCGCGAGAACCGCGGAGAGATCGAAGCGGCCGAAACCCACGCGCTGCCGCGCCTCGTGCAGCTGTCGGACGTACAAGGCGACCTGCACTGTCATACGACGAAGACGGACGGCAGGGACACGATCGAATCGATGGCGCGCGCCGCACAGGCGGCGGGATTGCGCTATCTCGCCGTCACGGATCACAGCCAGTCGCTCGCGATGGCGAACGGACTCGACGAAGAGCGGGCGCTGGAGCATGCCCGCGCCATCCGCGAGATCAACGCGCGCCTGGACGGTTTCACGCTGCTCGCCGGCATCGAGTGCGATATCCGCCAGGATGGGTCTATGGACCTGTCCGACGATTGCCTCGCGCAGCTGGATATCGTCATCGCCTCGATCCATTCCGGGTTCAACCAGGACGGCGCGCAGATGACGGAGCGGCTGCTGGTGGCCATCGCGTGCCCGTGGGTCGACGTGCTCGGACATCCAACGGGACGCCTGATCCTGAAGCGGGAGCCGCATAAAGCCGATATGACGCGGGTGATCGCGGCAGCGGCGCAGGCGGGCGTGGCGATGGAAATTAACGCGCAGATCGATCGGCTGGACCTGGACGACGTCCTCGCGCGCCGCGCGCGCGACGCCGGAGCGCGCATCGTGATCAGCACCGACGCCCACAGCGTCACCGCGCTCGGCGGGATGCGCTGGGGCGTGATGGTCGCCAGGCGGGCATGGCTCTCGCCGGAAGACGTGCTCAATACCCGTCCGATCGACGAAGTGAAAGCTTCCCTGAGGCGGAGCAGACGATGAGCGCCGACAAAGTTGCGGAGATCCGCAGGATGTACTTTGCGGCGACGCCGAAGACAATCCAGCGGGATCTGGAACGCGCGATCGACATCCTGAAATCGCTGAACAGCGATGACGAGCGCAGCAAGGCCGCGGTCTACATGCAAGGGCTGAACGAGCTGCGGAAGGAATGGAACGTGAAGCGCTAGCCTTTGCCTTTTGTCAGCATCTTCTTCGCCAGAAGCCGCAGTCCGTCCTTCGCATTCCGATCCGTCGCCAAGGCCTTCAGGTCCTTCTCGTTCAGGCGCTGTACGAACGACATCGCGATCGCCGGCGGTGTCTTCGGGTGCCTGCAGAGCCCGAGCATGACGCCGTAGTTCTTTGTCCACCCCCGGTTCGTGCCGATGATGCGGAGCACGTCCTCGGAGACATTTCCCATCTTCGTGAACGTCTCGATCTCCGATTCGTTGACCTTCGGGCTGCTGAGCACGGCGGCGGCGACCAGCTTGTTGGAATCCCGGACGAGCACGGACCGCTGCTCGCGCGTGCCTTTCATCGCGAGCTTCATCCGTTCGAGCACGGACAGCGAAGACAGCGCCTTGTGCTCGGGATCCGCAGGACCGGGGTCCTCGGGCAGCTCCGAGAGCGTGTCAAGGAGCGGCTCCTCGAGATTGATGGGCGCTCGATCCGGCGACGACGCCGCTGCCTCGATTGCGATGCCGCGGGCGGCGAAGAAGTTGCGCATCTCTGTCGGCGCGTCCGACCGCGACAGGAAGCTGCGCAGCGCCGCGTCAGGCAGCGCATCGAGCGTCTGCGCGGTGGCCCGTGCAATTTCCGGATCGGGATCGTCCGACAGGAGTACGAGCAGCGCCAGCTGCTCCTGCGCGCGTGGGGCGAGCGCGCCCTGGGCGGCGAGCAGGCGGACGTCTCGCGCGACCTCGCCGCGACGAAAGAAATCAATGAGCGGGGAACGAACGCCGGGGTCCACTACCGTGTGTACTGCGCCGCCGTAGCGGGTGTGAGCTTGAGCGTCTTCACTTGCCCTTTATCTCCGAGTGACTTCCCTTCGCGGCCGTTCACCGCGAATGCGAATGCGCCGGCATCGCCGATTTCGACGATCGCTTCGCGCTGGAACGCGTGCGTCTCCCGCTCCCCCGCCTGCATCACGCGGCCGAACAGCTTCTTTCCATCGATGGTCAACGACACCCAACACTCCGATTTCGGATGGACGTCCAGCGTCACCCGGGCGGCCGCGGGTGCACTCACCGCACCGACATCAGAAACCGGCGCCGCAGGCACCGGTTCGGGCGCCGGCGGGGGGGCCTCGGGAGTAGTCGCAGCAACCGTTGACTGCGCGAGGCGCGCCTGATACTTCGCGCTCCGCCCGCGTATCGCGAAGTAGCTGATGACGATGAGCAGGGGAATCCCGATGGCCGCGATGGTGACGAAGCGCGTGGCAATCCGCTGCTTGTTCCTGAAATCCGCTTCTTCTTCGGGGATGTTCGCGGCGACGGACTCGGCGATCGGAGCCGCTTCCTGGTTGAAGCGATCGAGGAACTCCTCGACCGTTTCGTCCGGATCGAGACCGACTTCGGCTGCGTAGGAGCGTACGAACGCGCGGCTGAAAATGCCGCCGGGAAGCTTCGAGATGTCGTTGCGCTCGAGCGCCTCGAGCGCGGCAGCGGAGATCTTGGTGCTCGCGGCAATCTGCCGGAGCGAGATTCCGCGCCGCTCGCGCGCCTGGCGCAGCTTCCCCCCGAAGTCCTCCATTTGTGCCGCCACTCTACATGAACATCCCGACAGCCGCAAAGCCCGCAGCGCCCGCTTTCGAGATCTCGTCGAGATGTTTTTCGTCGATGCCGCCAATCGCGATCACGGGAATGGGACTGCGACGGCACACCTCGCGCAGCGCATCGACTCCCGCGACCGCATGTCCCTCAGGCTTTCCGGCCGAGGGAAAAACTGTTCCGAACGTCAGGTAATCGCATCCCCCCGTGGCCAGCGCGGCATCGACATCTTCAATCGAATGCACCGACCGTCCGACGATGAAATCAGCGGGCACGATCGCGCGCACGCGTTGCGCTGACATGGAGTCGCCGCGGAGGTGCACACCGTGTGCGCCGGCGGCGAGCGCAACGTCCGCGCGATCGTTGACGAGCACTTTCACCGCCGTCCCGGCAACGGCCCGGGCGATATCGCGCACAAGCGCCGCGAGCTCGCGATCGGCGAGGTCGCGTTCGCGAACCTGGATGACGTCCACTCCCATACGCGCCGCGCGGGCCGTGCGGGCGATGAGGTCTGATGGCTCCAGGTGGAATCTGCGGCGATCCGTGACGAAGTGCGAGACCAGGCTCACGACAGCGGAGGAGGCGGGCTGCTGCTTTCGCGCCGGCGCGCGCGAGCGACGAAAATGGAGCCGAGTTCCACGACACCGGCCAACACCGTAATGACGCCGACTCCGGTCACGCCGCCACGCGCGTAGGGACTGTTGAGAAAGGCTTCGAGGGCGGGGCGCGTTTCCGCGAACCGGTTATGCTCCCACACCGCCGACCACGGGGCGACGATGAGTATGAATCCCGCCTCGAGGAAATACGCGGCGAACAGCAGCCGGCCGAAGGTGCGGATGATCAGTCTCCGGCCTGCACGCGGGCCAGCCGTTCCACGCGCGCGGCGACGTCGCGGTACTCGCCGGCGTCGGCCTGCAGCTCGAGGAATACGGCGAGCGCGCGTGACGTCTCGCCGAGAGAGTCGAGAACCGAGCCGAGGTCGTACAGCAGCTCGCGTGATTCGTTGATCCCGGGCGCCGGCGCCTCGGCCGCGCGTTCGAGCCATTCGACCGCGTGCACCGGGTCGTTGTTCTTCAGGTACACACGTCCAAGCAGCGACGCGGCTTCGAAACGGCAGCTCGGCGCGCGCGCGGCCGTCGTCAACGCGCCGATCGCCTCGTCCGTCATGCCCATCTCGAGGTACGTTTTTGCGAGTCCCAGGTACTCCGCGGCGTCGCTCACACCGTTCTGTCGCGATACTTCGGAGCGGAATTCATTGAAGACCGCGTCGAGATTCTGCTCGGAGGGCGGTGGCGGTGACGCTGGCTGCGGAGGCGGCGGCGCAGAGGCCATCTCTTGCAGCTCGGCGAGCACGTTCGTCAGATCGATATCGTCCGCGTCCCCTTTCTTCTTTCCACTCGCGGCTTCGGGCTGCCGGGGCTTCAGCGGAATATCGGGCTCGGCGGCACGAGGACGCAGCGGGATATCGGGCTCCGGCGCGCGGGGTCGGAGCGGAATGTCCGGTTCCGCGGTGCGCGCGGCGGCGACTGGCGGCGCCTCTGTGACCGAAGGCTGCGCCGGCGATTCGGGCATGACCGCGACCGGCTCGTCGATGAATGACTCCGGCGCCATGAACGGATCGGTGGCAATGAAAGGCCCTTGCCCGCTCAGTCGATCGGCGATGATGGCATCGGGATCGGGAATGTTCAGCATGAGGAGCGCGCGACGGAAGCGATCGATGTGCGCGTGCTCCCACGGCTCGCGCGCGACGAGGTCCTCGGCGATCACGCGCGCCTCCGTGCCGTTGCCGCGTTCGAGATACGCATCCGCGAGGTGCGCCTGCGCCTCGTACATCACCGCCTCGAGACCGCCGTCCACGCAGATCTCGACGAGCTTCAGCAGCGCGGTGATCTGACCTGAGACGCGCGTGACGAACTCCTGCAGGATCGCCGCCGCGTCCATATAGTTGCCTGCCGCCAGCTCCGCGTCCACGGCCATGTCGATGCACACGAACGCACCATCCGGTGAGACCGGCGCCAGCCTCCAGGCCAGATCGATGATCTTCGTCCGCAAGCCGGCGTCCACGTGCAGCAGCTGCGACAGGATCTCGCGCGCGCCCTCCATGTTGCCGGAGCGGATCTCGATCTCCAGCAGCGGCATCAGGAGGTTGGGATCGTCCCCCGCGATCGAACGATCCAGATAGAGCTTCGCGGTCTCGAGATCGCCCTGTGCCGCGGCCGCGCGTCCCAGGATTGCGCGCCCTTCGAGGTCGTCGTGGTTCAGGCGCACGGCCTCGCGAAGCGCGCCGAGCGCTTCGTCAGGACGCCTCTTTTCCAGCAGGTCGGCGTGCATCGAGCGATACAGCATCGCGGCGCCGATCGCGTCGCCGTTCTGCGCGAGTGTCTGTGCGGCCAGCGCGCGCGCATCGAAGTCGGTCGGATCCAGCGAGCCGAGGCGAACGATGATTTCGTCGCTGGCTGCGCGATCGCCGCGCATCTTCCGTTTCGTCGCCACCGCGAGGAAGTAGCCCTTCGCATCTGCCAACAGCCCCTGCTTTGCGGAGATTTCCCCGAGGCGCAGCTGCACCGTCTCGGCGTCGGGCGTGATTTTCAGGACCTTTTTGTAGAGAGCCGCTGCCTTTGGAAAAAATCCTTCATTGAAGAGGTGATCCGCGATCTGCTCGTACTGCGCGACGGCCTTGTCCGGCTGGTTGGCGCGAACGTAGAGATCGCCGAGCGCGTTGCGCGTACTCCAGTCCCGCGGCTGCTCCTCGAGCAGGCGCACGTACTCCGCGATCGCCAGATCCAGCTTGCCTTGCCGGAGCAGCTTTTCCGCTTTTTTGAGGGCTTCTGTGCGATCGATGGCCAAGGGACGTTCAGATCCTATCAAACAGGGTCGGCGGCCGGAACGAGCGGCGGTGCGCTTCGGAGTAGCCGAACTTCGACACGGCGTCGAGGTGGTCCTTCGTCGCGTAGCCCTTGTGCCGGTCGAAGCCGTAGCGCGGGTCCTGCCCGTGCAGTTCCATCATGGTGCGATCACGCGTGACTTTCGCGACGATCGACGCGGCGGCGATGGCCGTGCATCGCACGTCGCCGTGGACCACGCCGCGCTGCGCCATCGGTAGATCGGGGATACGGAACGCGTCGACCAGCACCATGTCGGGCAGCGGCGCGAGTCCAAGCACCGCGCGCTGCATCGCGCGCAGCGACGCCTGGTGGATGTTGATGCGATCGATCTCGTCGGGATCCACACCGACGACGGACCAGCAGACCGCCTCGCGCGTGATACGCACGTACAGCCGCTCGCGTTCCGCGGCGGTCACGGTCTTTGAATCGCAGATGCGGGGAATGTAATGGTCAGGATCGAGGACGACCGCAGCCGCGACCACCGGGCCGGCAAGGCAGCCGCGCCCGACTTCGTCAACACCCGCCACGTACACGAACCCCATGCGCCGGAGCGCATTCTCCAGGGTCCTGTACGCGCGGATCTTGACCACGACTAGGAGGCTTGCTGTTTCCTGCCCGTTTCCTTCATCCGCGCCGCCTTGCCCTTGAGCTCGCGGAGGAAGTACAGCTTCGCGCGGCGAACCTTGGCGGTACGGAGCACCTCGATCCGATCGATGACCGGCGAGTGCAGCGGGAAAATGCGCTCGACGCCCTGGCCGAACGACACCTTGCGGACGGTGAACGTCGCGCGGGCGCCGCCGCGGTGCATCCCGATCACCATGCCCTCGAACACCTGGATGCGCTCCTTGTCCCCTTCGCGCACCTTCACGTGCACCTTGACGGTGTCCCCGGGCTTGATCGCCGGGCGCTGCGTAATCTGACCGCGCTCGACGGTCTCGACGGCATTCATGATCTCGCTCCTTATGTGTCTTTATTTAGCTCACTACGCTACGTTCGCGCTTCGTCGCTCACTCTGCTTCGTTCGCGCTCGTGAGCAGATCCGGCCGATGCCGGCGGGTGCGTTCACGCGCCTGCTCCCGCCGCCACTTTTCGATCTCCGCATGATGCCCGGACAACAACACCGGCGGAACCTTTCTTAACGGCGGGGACCCCTGCACCCCGCTTAGCTCACTGCGCTCGCTCTTCGCAGCTCGCTCCGCTACGTTCGCGTTACGAGTCCTCCATCAAATCGGGTCGCAGACGCCGTGTCCTTTCAAGTGCCTGTTGCCGACGCCACTTCTCGATTTCGGCGTGGTGCCCTGACGTCAACACCGACGGGACTCGATGGCCGCGAAACTCTGCGGGACGCGTGTACTGGGGGAAATCCAGCAGCCCGTCGCGCGCGAACGTGTCGCCGCTGACGGACGCTTCGTCCCCGACGACTCCCGGAACGAGCCGCGCCACGGCGTCCACGATCACCAGCGCCGGCAGCTCGCCGCCCGAGAGCACGTAATCCCCGATCGAGATCGCCTCCGTCGCCAGGTGCTCGCGGACGCGCTCGTCGACCCCTTCGTACCGCCCGCACAGGATCACCACGTGATCCAGCGCACTCAACCGCTTCGCAACGCCGTGCGTGAATCGATCTCCGTCCGGTGACGTCAGGATCACTGTTGAGGGCGTCCCGCGTTCCTCGCGAATCCGATCCACCGCCGCAAACAACGGCTCCGGCTTCAGCACCATCCCGGGCCCGCCGCCGAACGGCATGTCGTCGACGACCCGGTGCCGATCCGTCGTGAAGTCGCGCAAGTCGTGGACGCGGACATCGATCAGCCCGCGCGCGATGGCGCGCGCGACGATCCCCTCCGCCAGCGGCGCCTCCACCATCCTCGGAAAGATGGTGACGATGTCAAACTTCATCTCTGTCGGGGGGCTTCGCCCCCCGGCCCCCCTGCACGCTTGCTCGCGGGGACCCCTTCGATCCCCGCTCCGCTCGCGTGACTCACTCGCTGTCGCTCGTTCGTTGCGACGCGGCGTTCAATTGGATCAAACCCGCGGGAGGGTCGATCACGATCCTGCGTGCCGCCGGGTCCACGCTGACGCAGATGGTGTCGACCATCGGCACCATCACTTCACCGCCGCGCGCCGCGATCACCAGTCGGCTGCGCTCGAGCGGCCCTTCGACGTCGGTCACTTTCCCGACGACCTGCCCATCCTTCGTCCGGACCTCGCATCCGATGAGGTCGTGCCGGTAATACGTCCGCTCCGGCAGCGGCGCCAGCTCCGATGCCGGCACCTTCAATTCTGCGCCCGCGAGCGCCTCGGCGTCGTTCATCGTCTCGACGCCGTCGAGCGCGATGATCGGCCGTCCCTGCTGGAACCGCACCGACGCGATCCGCCGCGGGGTCTGTTCCCCACCCTGCTCCACGGTCAGCACCTGGCCGACGGCGAACCGCTCGTCCGGAAAATCCGTTTCCGGATTCACGATCACCTGCCCCTTATTTCCGTGGGCGCGGGCGATCCGACCGACTAACAGCAACTCGCTCATTCGAGCACGCACGACCTGCGGGTCGCGCCGCTGAGAACTAATCGCGGAAATCGACGGAGACTTTCGTTCCGTCCATCTCCGCCGCCAGGTTTGCCAGCGTGCGCACCGCCTGCGCGGTCCGCCCTTGCCGTCCGATCACGCGGCCCATGTCGCCAGGCGCCATCGTCAGCTCGACAAACATCTGGCCGCGCGCTTCGCGCTCGGTCACGTGCACGGCGTCCGGCTTGTCGGCGAGGCCTTTCGCGACGGCCTCGACGACGGCGCGTGCGCGGCTCACGACGCGGTGACGGCGGCGGTCACCGGAGTATCGGTCGCCGGCGGAGCCGGGTTGCGGTCGATCAGCGTGCGAATCGTGTCCGACGCCTGCGCGCCCTGCTTCACCCAGTAGTCCACGCGCTCGCGATCGAGCTGCAGCGTCTCCGGCTTGGTGCGCGGGTTGTAGTGCCCCAGCACCTCGACGAACGAGCTGTCCCGCGCCGCGCGCGAGTCCGTGACAACCACGCGGAAAAACGGCCGCTTCTTCGAACCTGCGCGTCTCAAACGTATAACCAGCATTACCGCATCAACCCTTTCAGCGCCGAGAGATTCGGACGCTTGCCTTTCGCGAGTCCCGCCATGCCACCCATGGCCTTGAGCATCTTCTTCATCTGGATGAACTGCTTCAGCAGCTTGTTCACCTCTTCCACCGACGTGCCGGAGCCTTTGGCGATCCGCTTGCGCCGCTGACCGTTGATCAGCTGATGGTTCCGGCGCTCCCTGGCGGTCATCGAGTTGATGATCGCCTCGACGCGAAGCATCTGCTTCTCGTCGACCTGTTCCTTCTGCGCCTTCAGCTCCTTGATGGCGCCCATGCCCGGCAGCATCCCGATGATCTGCTCCAGCGGCCCCATCTTCCGGATCGTGCGCAGCTGGTCGCGGAAGTCCTCCAGCGTGAAGTCGTCGCGCCGGATCTTCTCTTCGAGCTTCGCGGCGTCTTCGATCGAGACAGCTTCTTCCGCCTTCTCGATGAGCGACAGCACGTCCCCCATGCCGAGCACGCGCGACACCACGCGATCCGCGTGGAACGGCTCGAGGTCCTGCAGCCGCTCGCCGCTGCCGACGAACGCGATCGGCACACCGACGACCGACACGACCGACAGCGCCGCGCCGCCGCGCGCGTCGCCGTCCATCTTGCTCAGCACGACGCCGGTGACGCCGATCCGCCGGTTGAATTCACCGGCGCTCTTGATCGCGTCCTGCCCGGTCATCGCATCGGCGACGAACAACTGGTCGACGGGTTTCACCGCGGCCTTGATGGCCTGCAGTTCCTCCATCAACTCGTCGTCGATGTGCAGCCGTCCGGCGGTGTCGACGATGACGACGTCGAACCCGCCGTTCTTCGCTTCGGCGAGCGCGCCCGAGGCGCGCTTCACCGGATCCATCTCGCCGGCGGGATCGTGGACCCGCACGCCGGCCTGTTTTCCGACGACCGCCAGCTGCTGGATTGCCGCCGGCCGTCTCACGTCCGTCGAGACCAGCAGCGGATGGCGACCCTGCTTCGTCAGCCATCGTCCGAGCTTCGCCGAGGTCGTCGTCTTGCCTGACCCCTGGAGGCCGAGCAGCATGATCACGCGCGGCCGCTCGCTCGTCGGCGGCAACCCGCCCTGCGTCTCGCCGAACAGCGCCAGCATCTCGTCGCGCACGATGCGCACGACCTGCTGGTCAGGCGTCAGGCTCTTGAGGACCTCCTGGTCCACCGCCCGATCGCGCACGCGATCGATGAACGCCTTGACGACCTTGAAGTTGACGTCCGCCTCGAGCAGCGCCATCCGGATTTCCCGGAGCGCCAGCTCGACCGTCTCTTCCGTGAGCCGCCCCTCTCCGCGAATATTGCGGAAAACGTCCTGCAGACGATTGGAAAGGGACTCGAACATGGCCGCACGGATCCGCCTAAAGCTCTTAGGCGCAAACCCTTATGGTAGAGGAAGTAAGGGCGCGAAGTCAATTCGAGGCGGCGCGTGCCAGCTTGCGCCGCCGTCACGATGACTTCGCTGTCGCGCAAGGTGGCTTCGCTTTCGGGAAACGTGGCTTCGCTGTCGGGCAACATGGCTTCGCTGTCGGGCGGGGGCGAGCGGTTGTTTGGACAATAGCACCGTGCGCACGCGTGGCCGACAGACGTTCCGCTGCGCAATCCCGGAAAACTCCGCCGCCGGATCGTGTAGAGCGGGTTTCACACGCGTGCGATGTACGGCAAGCCTTTGGACTCACGCTCTCCGCGCGTGGCCGACGGACGTTCCGCTGCCCCAATCCCGGCTACGCAGGCCGGAAAAACGCTGCTGCGTCGGCTTGTCGGCGGAAGCGCGGGGCCCTACTTCGTCACCCCACGCGGACTTCAGCGCCTCCGCGGCGTTTTTCGGATCCGTGCGCGGCCTGCTCCGCAGGGATTGCTCCGCGAAACGTCCGCCCAGCAATCACGCGCGTCCTCAATCTGGATCATAGCGTCCGACCACGGAATCCGCCGCCGCGTCTAAGTTGCGGAACATGCAACTGCCAGGAGCACACACACATGACGAAGCCGCTCGGGATAGTGCTGTCGATCTTATTGTTGGCCGCCGCACCTGCAGACCTCTCCGGCGTTTGGAGGCTCGACTTCGATCCGGACTTCGGCGGAACGCGCCACGCGAATGCGGCGGAGTGCCACTTCAAGCAAGAGGGGTCGAAGCTATCCGGCGACTGTGCGGGCCGGTCTATCACAGGCGAAGTGCGCAACCGGAAGGTGACTCTCAACGCGAGAACGGGGCGGAACAACGAGTTTCCTGTCACGTTCGTCGGGAAGCTGGACAAAGAGCAGAAGACAATCAGCGGCGAGTGGCACCTTGCGGATAACCTCGGAAAGAGAACGGGAAAGTTCACCGTGAGAAAGCAGTAATGCGCAGATGAATTGGCCGCGCTCTGCTATTGAAACCAGGCGCGCGACTTCTGTTTACGGTCCATAACATCGGACGAACGCGGGCTGCACCCAGATGGAGTGTGTGTGGCTGGAGACGTCGCTCCGAACGTGGAAAGGGTCCTCGAAATGGAGTTCGGCGCGGCCGTCCTCGTCGTATGCCGCAAGCAAGACCGGCTTGCCCACAATTGCGGTAATTGCGTTCTGGTCTTCCGGGGCAAGTCTTCGAGGAAGCCGGGTGGGATGGCTGTAAGCACAACCATCTCGCCAGGTGTTGGCTTTGCGCTATTCATACCTGATACCAGTTCGCGTTCTGATACGCCACGCGCGTGTTCTCCCTCTTGAACGACGCGGAATCTTGAAAGTTGCGGCGTTGCGCGCGCGTGGCCGACGGCGGTTCCGCTCCGCTCCGCAATACCTCCTACGCAGGCCGGAGAAACGCCAGCTATCGAGCGGCCCTCGGGTCCTGCCAGATGATCTGCGCGTTCTTGCGCTCACTGAAAAAGTCCGCACATCCTCCATCGCCCGCGCCCGTCGTGCCGCCGTTCGGATGGCACAGACTACTTCCGTCAGCGCGATAAAGATCGCTCCAGACATCGCAGCATCGCGGCGGTACGAAGTAGACCACTTCGTCTTTGTATTCGTAACGCGTGATCGAGAGCGGCGGATCGGCGACCGGTTGTGTTTCGAACGTGTGGATGAGCGACGTCAACCATTCCGGCATCCGGTCCGGCGCGACCGGACTCTTGTCGCCGCACGACACAAAGAGGATAGAGACGAAACAGAGGACAGCAGCGGGAAGGAGGAAGCGTCGCGGCTTCATGTAATCCTCCTCACACATCCATGGTAACGCAGATCAAGAAAAGTTACAGATGTGGCGCGCGCACGTTCGTTTCGGGCGGGGCCGTGTCGCGCACGCGCGGTTTTTCCGGCCTGGCCACGCGCTACCGAAAACGGCGCCAGTCGATCCGGTACTTGCGAATCTTGTAGTTGACGATCCGCGCGCTGGCGTGCAGGAGCCGGGCCGCCTTCGCGCGGTTGCCGCGCGCCATCTTCAGGGCGTCCTGGATCAGATCCTTTTCGAGCGCGGCGAGCGCCGCCGAGAGCGATTGGGTCGCCGACGCCTCGCTCGTGTCGGCCATCTGCAGCGTCGGCGGCAGATGATGGGCGTGGACCACGTCGCCGTCGCAGACAAGCACCGCCCGCTCGATGACGTTCTGGAGCTCGCGGACGTTGCCCGGCCAGTGATACGCCATCAGCATGTCGATGGCCGGCGTCGAGATGCGGCGGATTCGCCGGCGGTGATCGGCTGCGATCCGCTCGAGAAAATGATCCGCCAGCAGCAGGACGTCGGTCTTCCGATCGCGCAGCGGCGGCACGAAGATGCTGAACACGTTCAGGCGATACAGCAGATCCTCGCGGAAACTGCCCGAGGCGATCGCCTCTTCGAGGTGCCGGTTCGTCGCCGCGATGAGCCGCACGTTCACCTTGACGGGGTCCGCGCCGCCGAGGCGCTCGAACTCCCGTTCCTGCAGCACGCGCAGCAGCTTGACCTGGACGGACAGGTTCACGTCGCCGATCTCATCCAGGAAGAGCGTGCCGCCGTCAGCCCGCTCGAAGCGCCCCGCCTTCCGCGCGGCCGCGCCCGTGAACGCCCCCTTCTCATATCCGAACAGCTCCGATTCGATCAGCGTGTCGGGCAGCGCGGCGCAGCTCACCTTCACGAACGGCTTCGCGGACCGCTGCGAGTTGTAATGGATCGCCTGAGCGATCAGCTCCTTGCCGGTGCCGGACTCGCCGCGGATGAGCACCGTCGTGTTCGCCCGCGCAACCTGCATGATCTGCTCGCACACGGCGTGCATTGCGCGGCTCGTGCCGAGGATGTGCGAGAAGTCGTAGCGCTCGCGCAGCTCCCCCTGCAGGCGGACGTTTTCCTGGACGAGCCGCTCGCGGTCCGCCTCCAGCAGCTTCTGCACCTTGATCGCGTGCGCGATCATCGACGCGACGACGCCGAAGAACTTGCCGGTGCGCTCGTAATCGCGCTCCGCCTTGAAGCGCAGCTCGATGCAGAGCACGCCCGTCGACCGGCGGTTGAGGAGCAGCGGGACGCACACAAAGCTGCGTTCGTCGGCGCCGGCGGCCCGCTCACCGAGCGCAGGTTCCCGGCTCACCCGCGGGACCACGACGGGCCGCCCCGTCGTGAAAACCTGCCGCGCCAGCGCGCCGCCGGGCACACCGCGCTGCCACGCCGCATCGCGCATGACTCCCAACGCGGCGACAACCTCCAGCGGCGCCTGCTCGCGTGCCTCGATCGCGACGGCGCTCCGGACCGCGTCGTGCGACTTCTCGAGGATCTCGAGCACACGGTGGAGGGAGGCCTTGAAGTTGGTCGCGTTGGCCAGCGCCTGGCTGACCTCGAGCAACGACGTCAGCTTCCGGATTTCGCTGGTCGGCCGCCCCGAGCCGAGGTTGAATTGGGCGCCACTCCCTGCCCGCGTTTCGGGGATCGAGGTCGACATCGGTTCACCCCGTGTTGCGCATGCCAGCGGCGACGCCGCTGATCGTGATCCGCAAGGCCCGCCCCAGCACGCCGATCGCCTGCTCGTGCGCAGCGTCGGCGAGCGGGTCGGCCGGCCGCGCGGGCGCGGCGCGGCCGTCTCCGGCGCGCAGGATGGCGAGCCGGCGGAGCAACTCGATCTGCACCAGGTTGATCGGATCGACGTACGGATTGCGCACCTCGATCGACCT
This sequence comes from Vicinamibacterales bacterium, assembly GCA_035637115.1. Lineage (GTDB taxonomy): Bacteria > Acidobacteriota > Vicinamibacteria > Vicinamibacterales > 2-12-FULL-66-21 > JAICSD01. Next base: position 28,539 of record DASPXV010000196.1, on the reverse strand, counting down.
GCGCAGCACGTCGTTGTCGGCGAGCAGCTCGGGCTGCCCGGTGATGGCGAGAACGGCGCCGGTGGCCGCGCGCAGACGGTCGCGCAGGGACGCGCCGAAGGACTGGAGCTCCGCCGGCGCGAGCTGTCGATCGTACTCGGCGGCGATGTATGGGTCTGCCTTCGCAAGCGCCATCTCCAGCAGCTCGATGAGGGACCGAAAGAACGGCCACTCGCGGTACATCTGCCGGTACAGATCGCCATCCCGCTCTCGCAGGGGTGCCAGGCCGAGCGTCTCGGCGCCGAGCCACGAGGCAAGCAGCAGCCGCGTCTGCATCCAGGCGAAGTGCCACGGAATCGCGCGCAGGCCCGCGAGTCCGTCGCCGCCGCGGCGGGCGGGCCGGCTGCCCATGTGCAGGCTGTCGAGCTCCGCCTCTGGCGTCACCGAGCGGAAATAGCGCAGGAAGCGGTCGTCCTCGTACACGACACCGCGGAACGCGTGCTCGGCGGACACCGCCAGCCGATTCATGGCGTCGCGCCACTCGGGCCGCGCGGCGGTGGCCGGGGCGAGCATCGCCTCGAGCGTCGCCGACGTGTAGACTTCCAGCGTGCGGAGGACGATGCCCGGCAGACCGAACTTCGCCTGAATCATCTCCCCCTGCTCGGTGACCCGTAGCGAGCCGTCGATCGACCCGGGGGGTTGCGACTGCAGCGCGAGGTACGTAGGACCGCCGCCGCGTCCGATGCTTCCGCCGCGGCCGTGAAACAATGTGACGGCGATGCCGTGGCGGCGGCCGGCTTCCACGATCGCCTCCTGCGCCTGGTACAGCTCCCACGCTGCAGCGACCCGGCCGATTTCCTTCGCGGAGTCGGAATATCCGATCATCACTTCCTGCCGATTGCCTGCGGCAGCCAGGCGGGCGCGGTACCACGGGATGGACAGCAGGCGATCCAGGATGTCACCGGCGGCGCGGAGATCGCGGGCCGTTTCGAACAGCGGAACGACACGCAGGGGAGGCGACACTCCCGCGCGACGTTGCAGATATTCGACGGCAAGCACGTCCGAGGGCGTCGCCGCCATGGTGACCACGTAGGCACCGAGCGAGTCGGACGGAATCACGGCGAGCGCCTGGAACGTCTGCAGGACGTCGGCCACGCGCGGGTTGTTAGGAATGCCGCTCCTGGCCTGCGGCGCCTCGTTCGACACCGCGTCCACCAGGAACGCGATCCGCTCGTCTTCGCTCCATTCGGCATAGCCGGGACGTCCCGCGTGCCGCGCGACGAGGTCCACGGCTTCGGCATGGCGCCGTGCCTCCTGCCGGATGTCGAGCCGGGCGAGTGTGAGCCCGAAACACGCGAGGCGCCGCAGGGCGTCGGCGAGCGCGCCGTCGGCGATGAGGCCGTTGCCCGTCGCGTGAAGCGAGTCGAAACAGAGGCGCAGCGGGCGCTCGAGATCCGCGGCGGTCTTGTAGACTTCGCCGGCGGGCGGGCCGCCGCGCCCGCCCGGGCGCGTCGAAAGCTGATCTTCGATCGCGCGGCGGGTCGATTCGATGTCGCGATGCACCTTGCGGAGCAGCGCCCGGTACGGCTCCGTCGCGCCGGGCGTGCAGGCGGCGAGCGCGTCGTTCGCGTCGGTCATGGAGAGATCCTCGCCGAGCGCCGCCACATCGCGGGCGTAGAGCGTCAGCGCAATCCACTTCGACCCCAGGCAGGCCCGGCGCGTTACCTCCGGCGTGATCGACGGGTTGCCGTCGCGGTCGCCGCCGATCCACGACCCGAACCGGATTGGCGCCGCGTCGAGCGGCAGCCGGCGGCCGGTCACCTCGACGAGCGTTCGATCGAGCGACCGGAGATACTCGGGCAAGGCGTCCCAGATCGTGCGTTCGAAGACCGAGAAGGCCGCGCGCGCCTCGTCGGTCGGGCAGGGGCGATCGCGGCGCACCTCCTCGGTCTCCCAGGCCGCCGTGATCTCGCGGCGGAGCGCGTCAAGCAGCCGCTGCCGCTCGCGCGCCGTCACGTCGCCGCGATCCAGCTCCGCGAGCGCGTCCGCGATGGCGGCATATTTCCGCTGCAGCGTGCGCCGCATCATCTCGGTGGGATGCGCGGTCATCACGAGTTCGATGCGCAGGCCGAGGACCGCGTCGTACAGGCGGTCCGGCGGCACGATCGCCGCCAGCCGCGACAGCGTCTCCTCGAGGGAGCCGGGCTGCGGCCGCGCGGCCGTCTCGCGCTGGTGCGCGCGCCTACGGCGGATCCGGTGATACTGCTCGGCGACGTTCGCGAGGTTGAGGAATTGCGAGAACGCGCGCGCCACGGGCACGGCGGCGTCGACCGGCATTGCGGCCAGTTCCTTCGACAGGTCCCGGAACGCCTCGGCCCGGCGGTCACCCTCGCGCCGCGCGCGCTTGGCACACGCCCGGACGCGCTCGACGCGGCGGTACAGCCCCTCCCCATCCTGGCGGATCAGCGTTTCGCCCAGCAGGGTCCCCAGCAGCCGCACGTCATCGCGAAGCGGCTTGTGCGCGTCTTCAACGAGCAACGCCGCCTCCGTGATGGCCGCGCGAGCCTTCTATAATCACGATAAGGTTATGAGCCGTCCACCGTTCGCATCCGCCGTCGTCGCCGCCGAAGGGCACCTGATCGACTCGCAGCTGCTCACGGCGATCTTCGACACCGTGATCAACAGGGGCGGAGCGTTCGAGGTGCAGTCGTTCGACATCGGCCGCACCAACGACGATTTTTCGCGGCTGACCCTCAAGGTGCTGGCCGCCGATCAGGCGGCGCTGGGGGCGCTGCTCGAAGCGCTCCTGCCGCTCGGCTGCCACGCCGCCGCGGAGCAGGACGCGCTCGTCCGCGCCGCGGACCGTGACGGGTGCGCACCCGAGGACTTCTACTCGACGACGAATCAGCGGACGCAGGTGCGCATCGACGGACGCTGGACGCCGGTCGATCGCCAACGGATGGACGCCGCGATCGTGATCGAACCGGCCGGCGCGGCGTGCCGCAAGCTGCGCGACATCCGCGCGGGCGATCGCATCGTCTGCGGGCTCGACGGTGTACGCGTCACGCCGGAGTTCCGCGATCGCGAACGGACCGACTTCGCGTTCATGGCCAACGACGTCTCCTCGGAGCGGCGCGTCGAGGTCGCCGTAGCCCGGATCGCCGCGATGATGCGCGAGATCAAGGAGGCGGGCGGCCGCATCGTGTTCGTGGCGGGCCCCGTGCTCGTCCACACCGGCGGCGCGGCCTACTTCGGCGGCCTCGTGCGCGCCGGGTTCGTGGACGTCCTGCTCGCCGGCAACGCCCTCGCGGTCCATGACGTCGAACTGGCGCTGTTCGGGACGTCGCTCGGCGTGGATCTCGAGGCGGGCGCGCCCGTCTCGGGCGGCCATCGGCATCACATGCGCGCGATCAACGCGATCACTCGCGCCGGCGGCATCGAGGCCGCGGTCCGCGCGGGGGTGCTGACGCGCGGCGTCATGTACGAGTGCGTTCGCGCCGGCGTACCCTACGTGCTCGCCGGCAGCGTGCGGGACGACGGCCCGATCCCCGACACGGTGACCGACATCGTCGCGGCGCAGGATCGCTACGCGGCCGCGCTGGACGGCGCCGGGATCGTGATTGTGCTCTCGACCATGCTTCATGGCATTGGCGTCGGAAATATGCTACCCGCGTGGGTTCCCGTCGTCTGCGTCGACATCAATCCGGCCGTCGTCACGAAACTCGCGGACCGGGGCTCGTCGCAGACGATCGGCGTGGTCACCGACGTCGGGCTCTTTCTCCACCAGCTGGCGGCTCGGCTGCTGCATTCCTGACGGCCTGGCGAGCTTCGCATCAAATCAGAGAAGGGAGCTCGGACTCCCCCATCAGGAACAAATCGACGCCTCGTGCGCAGCTGCGCCCATCGGCGATTGCCCACACGATGAGCGATTGCCCGCGCTGCATGTCGCCCGCGGTAAACACGCCCGGCACACTGGTCATCCAGTTCGCGTCGCGCCACACCGTGTTCCGCTCTGTCATCCGCACGGCGAGCTGGTGAACGGGGCCGGAGCGTTCCGCCCCGGTGAAGCCCATCGCCAGGAGCACGAGATCGGCCGGCAGCTCGAATGCCGACTCCGGCACCGGCTCGAACATCGTGCGCCCGCCCGAGGACGTTGGCTCCACGCGGACCGCGCGCAATGCTTTTACGCGTCCGTCGCCGTCGCCGAGAAAGGCTTCCGTCGAGACGGCGAAGAGCCGTTCGCCGCCTTCTTCGTGTGCGGTCGACACGCGGAAGATGCGCGGCCATTCCGGCCACGGGTTGTCGGCGGCGCGGCCGGCAGGCGGCATCGGCAGCAGCTCGAGTTGGCGGACGGCGGCCGCGCCTTGGCGCAGCGCCGTGCCAAGGCAGTCCGCCCCCGTATCTCCACCCCCGATGATCACGACCTGCTTGCCCTCAGCCGAAATCGTCTCGGCGGGCGACAGGTGATCCCCCTGGCACCGACGGTTCTGCGCGGTCAGGTAGTCCATCGCGAAGTGGATGCCCTCGAGTTCGCGCCCCGGCACGCGCAAATCACGCGGCGTCGTACACCCGGCAGCGAGGACGATGGCATCGAAGTCCGACAGCAGGTCGTCGGCGGTCACGTCGATCCCGACGGTGCAGCGCGGGCGGAACACGATGCCCTCCGCCGTCATGAGTGCGATCCGCCGATCGAGAATTCGCTTCTCCAGCTTGAATTCGGGAATGCCGTATCGCAGCAGTCCACCGATGCGATCCGCGCGCTCGAACACCGTCACCGTGTGCCCCGCGCGGTTCAGTTGATCCGCCGCCGCAAGGCCAGCCGGCCCCGATCCGACGATCGCCACGTGCTTGTTCGTCCGCCACGCAGGCGGACGCGGCGCGATCCAGCCCGCATCGAAGGCGCGATCGACGATCGCCACTTCGGTGCCCTTGATCGTGACCGGCGCATCGCTGATGCCGAGCACGCATGACGCTTCGCACGGAGCGGGACAGAGCCGGCCCGTGAACTCGGGAAAGTTGTTCGTGTCGTGCAGGCGATCGATCGCGGTGCGCCACCGGCCGCGGTAGACGAGGTCGTTCCAGCTCGGGATGAGATTGCCGAGCGGGCATCCCTGGTGACAGAACGGGATCCCGCAGTCCATGCACCGCGACGCCTGGCCGCGCAGTGCAGGCTCCTCGTACGGCAGGTACACCTCGCGCCAATCGCCGAGCCGTTCGACGACCGGTCGCGCCGGCTGCTTCTGGCGGGCGATCTCGAGGAAACCGGTGGGCTTACCCATGGGTCACCTGCGCGACCGGCAACGCCGCCGCGGCGGCCGTCATGGTCTCGACGGCCTCTGCGGCGGCGCGCAGGGCTCGCCGGTAGTCAACGGGCATGATCTTCACGAACGCCGCGGCGGCCGACGGCCAGCTCGCGAGGAGCCTGGCCGCGACGGCGCTGCCCGTGAGGTCCGCATGACGCTCGAGCAGCGCGCGCAGCTCCGCGTGGTCGGAGGCGCCGGGCGCCTCGAGCTCGACGAGCTCCGTGTTGCACCGTGACGAAAACGTTCCGTCGGCGTCGAGGACGTACGCGATCCCGCCGCTCATGCCCGCGGCGAAATTCCGTCCCGTGCGCCCCAGCACGACGACGCGGCCGCCCGTCATGTACTCGCAGGCGTGATCGCCCACGCCCTCGACGACCGCCGACGCGCCGCTGTTCCGCACGGCGAACCGCTCGCCCGCGACGCCGCGGATGAACGCCTCGCCGGCCGTCGCGCCGTACAGGGCGACGTTGCCAATGATGACGTTGTCCTCCGCCGCAAACCGTGACGCGCGCGGCGGGACCACGACCAGGCGCCCGCCCGACAGTCCCTTGCCGACGTAGTCGTTGGCATCCCCTTCGAGCCGCAAGGTCAGGCCGCGCGGAATGAACGCGCCGAAGCTCTGGCCCGCCGAGCCGAAGCAGCCGAGCCGAATTGTGTCGTCCGGCAGGCCCTCGCCGCCCCACATGCGGGTGACTTCCGATCCGAGCATCGTCCCGATCGCGCGATCGACGTTGCGCACTCTCAGCTCGAGCGAGACGGGGGCGCGATGCACGATGGCCTCGCGGCACACCTCGATGAGATCGCGGTCGAACGCGCGATCGAGGCCGTGGTCCTGCGCCTCGACGCGGCGGCGCGGCGAGCGCGCGTAGACGTCCGTCAGCATCCGGCTGTAGTCGAGGCCCCTCGCTTTCCAGTGCTCGATCGCCGGACGCAGGTTGAGCCGATCGACCATCCCGATCATCTCGTCCATCGTCCTGAAGCCGAGCGCGGCCATGTGCTCGCGGACCTCCTGGGCGATGAAGCGGAAGAAGTTGACGACGAACTCTGGCTCGCCGGTGAAGCGCGCGCGCAGCGCCGGGTCCTGCGTCGCGATGCCGACCGGGCACGTGTTCAGGTGGCACACGCGCATCATCACACAGCCGGAGACGACGAGGGGCGCCGTCGCGAAGCCGAATTCCTCGGCGCCGAGCAGCGCGGCGATCACGACGTCGCGCCCCGTCTTGAGCTGGCCGTCTGTCTGCACGACGATGCGACCGCGAAGTCCGTTCAACCGGAGCACCTGCTGCGTCTCGGCGAGCCCCAGCTCCCACGGAATGCCCGCGTGCTTGATGCTGGTCAGCGGCGCGGCGCCCGTGCCGCCGTCGTGGCCCGAGATCAGGACGACGTCGGCGTGGGCCTTGGCGACCCCCGCGGCGATCGTGCCGATGCCGGCCACCGAGACGAGCTTCACCGAGATCCGCGCCTGCGGGTTCGCGTTCTTGAGGTCGTAAATCAGCTGCGCGAGATCCTCGATTGAGTAGATGTCGTGGTGCGGCGGCGGCGAAATCAGCCCGACTCCGGGAGTCGCGTAGCGGACCTTGGCGATCCACGGATAGACCTTGGACCCGGGAAGCTGGCCGCCTTCGCCGGGCTTAGCCCCCTGCGCCATCTTGATCTGCAGCTCGTCGGCGTTGACCAGGTACTCGCTCGTCACGCCGAAGCGCCCCGAGGCGACCTGCTTGACGGCGCTTCGGCGCCAGTCGCCGTTCGGATCGCGGCGGTAGCGGGCGGGGTCCTCCCCGCCTTCGCCCGTGTTCGACTTCGCGCCGAGCCGGTTCATCGCGATCGCGAGCGTGGTGTGCGCTTCTTCACTGATCGAGCCGTACGACATGGCGCCCGTCGCGAACCGCTTCACGATCTGTTCGACGGATTCGACCTCGTCGATCGCCAGCGGTGACGGCGAGAGGCGCAGCTCCAGCAGGCCCCGCAGCGTCGCCAGCCGCCGCGTCTGGTCGTCGACCAGCCTCGTGTACTCCTTGAAGATCGGGTACTGCCCGGTGCGCGTGGCGTGCTGGAGCTTGAACACCGTCTCCGGCGTGAACAGGTGGTATTCCGCTTCACGCCGCCACTGGTATTCGCCACCGGCGGCGAGACCCGCGCCCTCGCGCGACCGTCGCGCGAACGCGCGCCGGTGCCGCTGCAGCACCTCTGTCGCGATCTCGTCGATCCCCACGCCGCCGATGCGCGACGAGGTCCCGCTGAAGTGCCTGTCGACGACGCGCACGTCGATGCCGATCGCCTCGAAGATCTGCGCGCCGCAATAACTCTGCAGGGTGGAGATCCCCATCTTCGACATGACTTTCAGGATCCCCTTGTTGAGCGCGTGGATGTAGTTGACGACGGCGTCCTCGTACCGCACCTCGGGCAGGTGCCCCTGCTCGACCAGATCGGCGATCGTCTCGAAGGCGACGTACGGGTTCACCGCGCCCGCGCCGTACCCGAGCAGCAGCGCGCAATGGTGCACTTCGCGCGCGTCGCCCGATTCGACGACGAGGCCGCAGCGTGTCCGTGTCCCCTTGCGCACCAGGTGGTGATGCACCGCGGCCGTCGCGAGCAGGCTGGGGATGGGCGCCAGGTGCCGATCCGCGCTGCGATCCGACAGGATGACGATCGTGTACCCCGCGTCCACTGCGTCGCTCGCCCGCTGCTTGACCTCCTCGAGTGCGCGCTCGAGCCCGGCGCCGCCGCGCAGCGGATCGAACAACGTCGAGATCGTTGTGGATCGAAATGCGGGCAGGTAGACGTGCCGGAGACGCGCCAGTTGCTCGTTATCGATGACCGGGTACTCGATCTTAATCTGGCGGCACGATTCGGGCGCCGGTTCGAGCAGGTTCCCTTCCGGGCCGACCGTCGATCCCATCGTCGTCACCAGCCGCTCGCGGATCGCGTCGAGCGGTGGATTCGTGACCTGCGCGAACGTCTGCTTGAAGTAGTCGTACAGCAGACGCGGGCGATCCGACAGCACGGCCAGTGCAGCGTCGGTGCCCATGGATCCGATCGGCTCCTCGCCTGTCGCGGCCATCGGCGCGATCAGGAGGCGGAGATCTTCGTCGCTGTAGCCGAACATCCGCTGGCGGCGGACGACGGCTTCGTGCTCCGGCCGGGGAAGGTACGGAGGCGCCGGCAGCTCGTTGATGTCGAGCAGGTTCTGGCGCAGCCAGTCGCCGTATGGTTGCGCGGCCGCCAGCTCGCGCTTGATCTCCTCGTCGGACACGATCCGGCCGCGCGCGGTGTCCACTAGGAAGATACGGCCGGGGCGCAGGCGATCCTTGAGGACGATCTCGTCCGCCGGCAGATCGAGCACGCCCGATTCCGACGCCATCACGACAAGGCCGTCGCGCGTGACGGCGTAGCGCAGCGGACGGAGCCCGTTGCGATCGAGGACCGCACCGATCACGATGCCGTCGGTAAAGGCGATCGCGGCGGGGCCGTCCCAGGGCTCCATCAGCGTGGAGTGATATTCGTAGAACGCCTTCAGCGCCGGCTCCATCGTCTCGTGGCCGGACCACGGCTCCGGGATCATCATCAGCAGCGCGTGCGGCATCGACCGGCCCGCCATGACGAGCAGCTCGAGCACGTTGTCGAACGTCGCGGTATCGCTGCCCCCCTCGCGGATGATCGGCAGCAGCTTGCGCAGATCGTCGCCGAACAGCGGCGAGCGCAGCAGGCCTTCGCGCGCGCGCATCCAGTTGATGTTGCCCCTGAGCGTGTTGATCTCGCCGTTGTGCGCGATCAGCCGATACGGGTGGGCGAGCGGCCAGGAAGGGAACGTGTTCGTGCTGAACCGCTGGTGCACCAGCGCGAGGGCCGACTCCATGTCGGGATCGCAGAGGTCCGGGAACGTCGGCTGGATCTGCGCCGCGGTCAGCATGCCCTTGTAGATCAAAGTGCGCGACGACAGGCTCGGGATGTAGAACCGCTGTCGATCGGCTTCGGGCATTGCGTCGACGGCGTGCTCGACGCGCTTCCGGATCATGTACAGCTTGCGCTCGAAGGCCATCGGATCCGTCTCGAGCGCGGCGGCGACGCGCGGCGACGCGCCGATGAACAACTGCTGAATGACCGGCCGCGTGGCGCTCGCCGACGGTCCGAGGTGGCCGTCCTCGACGGGCACGTGACGCCAGCCGAGCGTGAGCTGATCCTCCTCGGCAATCACGCGCTCGATAACCCGTCGCGTTCGCTCGCGCGCGCTGTGGTCCGCCGGAAGGAACACGGTTCCCACCCCGTACAGCCCTGGCGGCGGCAGCGCGATGGACCGATCGACCACCTTGCGCAGAAAACGATCGGGCAGCTGGATCAGGATGCCAGCGCCGTCGCCGGTATTCGACTCACACCCGCACGCGCCGCGGTGCTGAAGATTGATCAGCACCTCCAGCCCGCGGGTGATCACGCCGTGGGATCGCCGGCCCGCAATATCGACGACGAAGCCGACGCCGCAGGCGTCATGTTCGAACGCCGGATCGTAAAGGCCGTTACGCTGCAGCGGGTCGAAGTCTTGCGATGCCACATCGCCGTTATCGCAGAGCGGCGGCCATTAGCAAAATAGAATGATCACATGGAAGCCATCTGCCGGCGAGATGGGTCAGATATCCTGCTCTCCGGTGCGAATCCGATACGCCTGCTCGACGGGCAAAACGAAGACGCGGCCGTCACCGATTTCCCCTGTCCGCGCCGCCTCGACAATCGCGCGTATCGCCTCGTCGGCGATCGTGTTGGTCACGACCACTTCGATCTGCATCTTCGGCAGCAGGCTGACGTTGTATTCCTTGCCGCGATAAATCGCGGTGTGCCCTTTCTGCTTGCCATGCCCCCGGACCTCGGTCACGGTCATGCCCGAGATATTGAGTTGCGCGAGCGCGTCCTTGACCTCATCCACCTTGCTCGGGCGGATGATGGCTTTCAGCAGCTTCATTCGTTGTCCTCCAGCATGTGTTGCAGATGCGCGGTCAGCCCCTGCTGGTCCGCAGGCGTCAGCTTGTCGCCGCGTCGGGTAATGTGGAACACGTCGATCGCCGTGTCCCCTTCCGTGGCGATCAGCACCAGATCGATCTCGCAGCCGTACTCGGAAATCGCGCGGCTGATGCGATACAGGAGGCCGAGCTCGTCGGGCGCCACGATCTCCAGGACCGTGTATTTGCGCGATGCGTCCCCGTCGACGCCGACGACCGGCGCGGCGCGCGCCGCGCGCCGCCGCTGCAGCCCGCGCAGACGGCCGCGCAGGCGATCGGCGGCCGTCGAGCGGCCGCCGACGACGTCCTCGATGGCGTGCAGCACAGCATCCGAAGCCCCCGGGTTGAGCGCCAGGAACCGCTCCGCATCCACGAACTGAAAGACGTCGAGGACCAGGCCGTTCGGATTCGTCATCGCATGCCCGCGCAGGATGTCCATCCCGAACGACGAGAGCACGCCGCAGATGTTCGCAAAGAGCATCGGCTTGTCGAGCGTGACTACGGTCAGCTCCCATACCGCGTCCGCCGGCTCGAGGCGCAAGTGAACCTCGTCGGGATGCATGTCGCGCGCGAGCCGCACGTGGTCGTACACCGTACGGCGATCGAACAGCTGGAGGTAGCGCCTGGGCAGGCCCTCGAGAAAGGCGGCAACCTCGCCGGCGGCCAGATCGGCCGGACGTCGCGCCACGCATTCGGCAGCCGCCGTTTCCGTCCGGTCGATCAGATCATCGCCGTACTGGCGGGTCAGGCAGTTGTAGGTATCGACGTACACGCGCCAGAGGAGCTCCTCCTTCCAGCGCGTCAGCGTGTCGGGACTGACGGCCTCCACGTCGGCCAACGTCATCAGGCACAGGAGCTTCAGCCGATCTTCGGTGGCGACGAGCGCCGCGAACTCCCGGACAATCTCGGGATCCTCGGTGTCTCGCCGGAACGCCACTTGCGACATTCGCAGGTGATGCCGGATCAGGAAGCGCACCGTCTCGCGCGCGGCGTCGGGCAGTTCCAGCTGGGCGAGGAACCCCTCGGCCATGCGCACGCTCTCGATCGCGTGGTCGTCGTCGCGCCACTTGCCGACGTCGTGCAGCAGCAGGGACAGCACCAGCAGCTCCGGCGCCTCGATTTCGCGCAGCAGCGCGGAGAAGCGCGGCCGAACGTCGGGCGCGCTGACCAGACGTTCGAGGTTGCGAATGGTCTGCAGCGTGTGCTCGTCAACGGTGTACTTGTGATAGAAGTCCCGCACGACACGATAGGTGATGGCGTGGAACGGCGGGATCATCCGGCCGAGCAGACCGCAGTCGTGCATTTCCGACAGGCGCGCGTAGAGGCCGCGCCGCGGTACGAGAAAGCGCAGCAGCGCGGCGCGATGTTCCGCCGCCGGAAAGAACGACGCGAACGAGCAGCCCTCGCCGTGCTGCCGGATCCATTCCAGCGTTTCGTCGGCCACTCCGGTGTCGCCATCGAGCGCCGACTGGAACGCGGCCAGCCAGGACTCGGGATCGAGGGCGGCGCTCCCCTCGTCGATGAAGCGCACGCCGTCGCGCGTTCGTCCGAGATTCACGCCGACAGGCACCGGCGCCGTCCGGCGAACGCGGTCCAGGGCGCGCGTCACGGTCCGCGCGTGGCTGAAATAGTCGGCCATCAATGCCTCGACCTGCTGCCGCGGCGACTGGCCCGGGTAGCCGAGCTGCCGGGCGATCTTCTCCTGCAGCTCGTGGACGAGGATGTTGTCGTTGCGGCGGCGCTCGAGATGCAGCAGCGCGCGGATTCTGAGCAGGAAGTCTTCTGCCTGCGCCAGCCGCGGCGCGTCGCCGCTGCGCCGCAGCATCGCCGGGTCGGTGGCCGCCGAGATGGTCCGCGCCGCGGCAATGTCGCGCAGCGCGCCGGGCGCTTCCTTCACATCCGGCTCGAGCTGGTAGAGCGTGGCGTTGAACTGCGCATAGCGCGCGTCTATCAGCTCCTGCAGGGCCTCGACGATGTGCGCGTGCGTCGCGGGCACGTGGAACGACTCGAGCAGCCGGCGGAAGAGCGACGCCTCGCCCGCGACGAGTCGCGCGTCCGACAGCGCCATCAGGAATTCAGGATTGTCGACCTCGAGCTCGGCGATCTCGCGCGCTTCGCGGACCTGGTGCCCGACGACGAAGCCGGCGTCCCACAGCGGGTGGAGCAGACGCCGCAGAAATCGTTCCTCGCCGTCGCCGACCACCCCGCCGAACAGGACGAGGAGGTCGATATCGGAGTACGGACACAGGTGGCGCCGGCCGTAGCCGCCGAGTGCGATCAGCGCGACCGGTGTGGCGGGCACGTCGGCCGCGGCCGCGAGCCGCTGCAGCTCGCGATCGACGAACGCGCTGTAACGTTCGAGCGCCGACAGCCCGCTCTCCCCCGCGAGAATGTCGCGGCCGGCCGCCCGCCGGGCCTGTTCGAGCAGTGGGGCCGCCCCGCCGGGCAGAACCGCGCCGTCAGTCGCCACCGAATTACCGTACATCGAATCGCGCAGCTTCGCCGCTACCCTTTGTAACTGAACGAATACAGCACGCCGAAGGCGATCGAGTTCTGCCTCTTCTTCAGCCCGCCATCGCGCAGCTTGAACACCGCGCTGTCGGAGAAGTCGCTGCGGTACTCGATCCGCCACATGAACGTGTCGGCCGGCTTGAGCTCCAGCGTGGCGGTCGCCTCCTTCAGCTTCTGCACGGCTCCGGTGGTGAACCCCGATGCATCGTCATAAATCTCGAACCGCGGCGAGAACGCGAGCCACGGCCTGGCCTGCACCCTGGCATACCCCGCGACGCCCTGCCAGTGCACCTTTTCGCCCAGCACGGTGTCGGTGCCGTAGTCGTAGTTGCCCATCACGCTGAACTTCGGATTGAACGCATACGTCACCGTCGTATCCGACAGATGCCGCCAGTCCGCGTTGTCGTCCGGCTGCTCCGGCCCGGCCATGTAGTTCTGCACGAGCGACAGCGCCGCCGTCGGCTTCAGCGTCACCTGCGCGCCGACCGTCTTCGAGGAGTTGTTCTCGATGACGTTGTTCCAGCCGTTGACGATGTTGGCCATGAACGAGATCTTGTCGTTCGGCGCGTACATCGCGCGCACGCCCGAGTGGTAGTACGGAATCGCCAGGGCGAACAGCAGCGAGCGCGAGTAGTTCCAGTTGTCTTTCGCTTCGATCACTTCGGCGCCGTGTTGCGTGACGAACTTGCCGAAGTCGAACTGCAGGCCCTTGCCGATCGGCGCGAGGTAGCTGATGAAGCCTTCCTCGATGTTCTGCAGCACGGGCGAGGATCCGGGCTCGAAACTCTGCACGAGCGTCGTCGCCGGACCGACGCTGAGCTTCACTTTGTAGCCGGCGCGCGACGTGGCGGTCGGCGCCTTCGCCAGCCAGATCTGCGCCATGGCGACGCGGAACTGGTCGTGGCGCGTGTCGAAGTTGCGGTACTGCGCGTCGCTTTCCGGTTTGGTCGAGAAAAAGTCATAGTGCGCGTCGACCAGGCCGCCGAATTCGGTGCCGCGGAAGAACGCTGGTAGCTCGGGCTTCGTCTCGGGTGCCGGTGCGGGCGCCGCGGCCGCGGCGGGCGCGGCCGGATCCGGCGGCGCGGGCGGCGGCGACTGCGCGATCGCAGCCCGTGAGAAGAGCGACAGGAACGTGGCGGCAGCCACCCCCGTGAATGCGTGTTTCGACAATCGAACCATTGCGCTGCTCCTTCCTGCTGACTGACTGAAAATGACCAGAGCTCCGCCGGATCCAGCGCGGCGGCGTTGCCGCTGCCGCGCCGGAGGACGTCGCTCTCGATGAAGAGAAATCCTGTCTAGCTCTTGCCCGGCAGCGGCTCCAGCACCACGTGGGCCGGACCGTGCGTCGGCGTCACCACCGCCGCCGAGGTTCCTTCCGGTCCCGGAGTCACGACGAAGTCGGGATACCCGACCACGCCCATTTCGGGAACGTCGAGCCCTTCGAGCTCCGCTTCCGCCGACACGCGGTTGCCGACCGTGACGTCCACGAGTTTGAAGAATGCGTAGAACGCGGCGAAGATGAAGACGAAGCACGTGACGGTGCCGATACACTCCGCCAGAAACTGCTTCGCATCGCCGTAGAAGAGGCCGCGCACGGTGCCCGGCACGCCGTTCCATCCATCGCCATACACGCCGTCCGCGAACAGGCCGAGCGCCAGCACGCCCCACATGCCACAAACGCCGTGAACGGATATCGCACCAACCGGATCATCGACCTTCAGCGTCCGCTCGACGAAGAAGACCGACAGGACGACCACGACGCCGGCGATCACGCCGATGATCACGGCGGATGGGGCGGTGACGAAGGCGCAGGGGGCGGTGATGGCGACGAGACCCGCGAGCATGCCGTTGGCCATCATGCTCGGATCGGGCTTGCCGAAGCGGAGCCACATGTACATCATGGCGCTGAAGGCACCGGCCGCACTCGCGAGCATGGTGTTCACGGCAATGACACCGATCCGCAGATCGCCGCCAGCAAGCGTCGAGCCGGGATTGAACCCGAACCAGCCGAACGCCAGGATGAACGTGCCGATGATCGCCATCGGGATGTGATGCCCCGGAATCGCGACCGCCTCGCCGTCTTTCGTGTATTTCCCGATGCGCGGTCCAAGCACCATCGCGCCCGCCAGCGCGGCGACGCCGCCCACCATGTGCACGACCGACGAGCCCGCGAAATCGACGTGGCCGTGGCCCAGACCGAAGTTCGTCCCGAGCTGCGCGAGCCAGCCGCCGCCCCACACCCAGTTTGCATACATGGGATACGCGAACATCGACATGAAGAATGCGAAGATGACAAACGAGGAGAACTTCCACCGCTCGGCCATGGCGCCGGTGGGGATCGTCGCGGCCGTGTCCATGAACACCATCTGGAACAGGAACAGCGTGAACACACCGACGTCGTAGCTGTCGCCGCTCAGGAAAAACCCTTTTAGGCCGAACAGTCCGAAGGTCTTGCCGAACAACGTGACGGTGAATTCATGATTGAGGGGCGCCGTGCCCCCCAGCGCGGCGAGCGCGCCGACCCCGCCCATCTGAATCGCGTAACCGCAGATCCAGTAGCCGAGCATCCCGATCGCATACACCATGAAGTTCATCGACATCGTATGCGCCACGTTCTTGGCGCGCGTGAAGCCGGTCTCCACCATCGCGAAGCCGGCCTGCATGAACATGACGAGGAACCCGGTGAACAGCGTCCAGACGATGTTGATGGCGATCTTGTTGTGGCCGACGGCGTCCATCACCTCCGGCAGCGTCGGGTTTTTCGCGTCCTTCACTGCCACGTCCTTCGCGGTACCGGTCGCCGCGCCAGTCGGATCGCCCGCCGGTGCAGCCGCCTGCGGCGCCTGCGCGCTGATCTGCGCCGGCAGCAGCGGCGCCAGCACCATCGCCAGCACGAACCCCATTACCAGTCGTCTGCAGACACTCGCACGCATCGCCATTCACATCCTTCCTTCCTCGGTGGAACCGGCCGGCTCGGGACCGACGGTGTTGCCGCCGGTTCAGCAAGAGGAACGCCACTCGGCCATGCGCGCGGCGCACGCGGAAAACCTTCAGGAAAAAATGATCCGGCCGCGGCGCGACGGCCGATCGGGAACGGCGCGCAATGACCGACAACAATGTCGATCGCTCACGCGTTGATGGACATGAATGTCGATTCGCCGGAACTCGCGCTAGGACGCGGGTCCCGCCGGCTCGCAGCAGCGCGCGCATCCGGTGCGACAAAGTTGTCCATGCGCTGAAAACGTACGACGAAAATGTCGATCGCGCCCGCGTACGTGCGCGGCCTGCCCCTGGCAACACGGGCGATCGCACTATGGCCGCGACCATGCAGGCGCAACGCGAACGGCATGTCGCACTTGCTGCAAGTACTTCTTCTCCTGGCCCTGATCATCGCGGCGGCGAAACTCGCCGGCGCGGCGGCCGCCCGCGCCGGTCAGCCCGCCGTGTTCGGCGAAATCCTGGTCGGCCTGCTGCTCGGCCCGACGGCCCTCAACGTGCTCGGATGGCCGCTGTTCGCCGCCGGCGGCTCCGCACCGCTCCTGCACCTCGTGGAGGACCTCGCCGATGTCGGCGTCATCCTGCTGATGTTCGTCGCCGGACTCGAGACCGACGTGACACAGTTGCGGCGCGTCGGCCACGTCGCGTTCTGGTCCGCGGCCGGCGGCGTCGTGCTGCCGATGGCCGGCGGCATCGCCGTTGCGGCGTGGCTCGGCGTCCCGGTGTTCTGGGCCGGCGTCTTCATCGGCACCATCCTCACCGCGACCAGCGTCAGCATCTCGGCCCAGACGCTGATGGAGCTCGGCGTCGTGCGCTCGCGGGAAGGCGCCACGATTCTGGGCGCCGCCGTGATCGACGACGTGATGGGGATCATCGTGCTGTCGGTGGTCGTCGCGTTCGCGCACGCCGCGGATCGAAGCGGTGCGGCGCAGGTCGCGCTCATCCTCGCGCGTCTGGTCGTCTTCTTCGCCGCCGCCTGGCTGGTGCGTCCGCACCTCGATCGCGCCGCCGGCTGGGCGGATCGACTCGGCGTCAGCCAGGGCCTGCTGGCCGGCATTCTCGTCGTGGCGCTCCTGTTCGCGTGGGCCGCGGAGTTCGTCGGCGGCGTCGCGGCCATCACCGGCGCCTACCTGGCCGGCGTGATGCTCACAGGCAGCCGCTACAAGGAACAGATCGACGCGGGCATCCACCCGCTCACGTACTCGGTGTTCGTCCCGGTGTTCTTCATCAGCATCGGACTGCGCGCGGATGCGCGGACGCTACAGGCGCTGCCGGCGCTGAGCGCGGCGCTCGTCGCCGTGGCGGTCGCCGGCAAGATCGCCGGTTGCGCCGTTCCGGCCCGCCTGTGCGGATTCTCGGCCGAGGAATCACTGCGCGTGGGGGTGGGAATGATCTCCCGCGGCGAAGTCGGACTGATCGTGGCGGCGTATGGCCTCGCCCACGGCCTCATCGGCCAGGACATCTTCTCGGCCGCCGTCGTGGTGGTCCTGGTGACGACAATGATGACGCCGCCGCTGCTGCGGATGGCGTTCGATCTCGCGCGTGGTCCGAGGGTGCGCGTCGAGGAATCCATCGCGCACGCGCCAGCGGCGGGATCCGAATAGCCAGCGCGTTGATCCATCATCCTCTCGCGCCGCAAAGCGATCCTGTGTTAGGGTGTGAGGAAGTCGCATGATGGTGTTCACCTGTTGTCTGCCGCACATCGCCGGGCACACGTGTCGATGCTCGTGTACGGTGCCGGCGACGCGCAGGTGAGAGGCCATTCACATCCGTAGTTAATCCCCTTCAGCTTCTCTCCCGCAGATCGCCTGGCTCATCCCGCGCAGGCCGCGTTGGTGTGTTTTCGAGGAGAAGCTCATGTCGCCGCACGTTCCCGAGTTAGCCGTCATCACGCTCGCCGCCGCCGTCGTCAACGGCGCGCTCGGCTATGGCTTTTCCTCCATCACCGTACCGCTGGCGCTGCTGTTCATCTCCAGCCGCACGCTGAACCCGTCGCTCGTGCTGGTCGAAGTGGCGCTCAACGGGTACGTGCTGTGGGTCAATCGCGAGGCGGTGCCGCAGATCCGCCGGCGGATGTCACCCGTCGTCATCGGTCTCGTTCCGGGAATCGCGCTGGGCACCGCCGCCGTCGCACTGATCCGGCCCGACTGGCTGAAGCTGTGGACGTTCGCGCTGCTGCTGCCGCTGATCCTGCTCCAGGCCGCCGGCGTCCGGCGGCGGCTGCGTGCGGAGGGGCGGTGGGGGTTCCCCTTCGGCAGCGCGGTTGGCGCGCTCTATTCGCTGACGACGATCTCCGGCCCGCCGCTGGCGCTGTTCCTCAATAACCAGGGGCTTGCCAAGCGCGAGTTCCGCGCGTCGCTGGGCTTCATCCGTGTGGCAGAAGCCAGCTTCACGGCGATCGCTTACTGGTACTCGGGCCTGTTCACGCGCGAGACGCTGCTGCTGGTGCCCGCGATCGTGCCCAGCCTCGCGATCGGCGTCCCGTTCGGGGCGTGGCTGATACGGCATGTGGAGGCCGAAACATTCCGGCGGGTCTGCATGAGTTTCGATGCATGGATCGTCGGGTTCGCCTTGTCGACGCTGCTGCGGAGTCTCCGTCTCGTCGACGGGCCCGAAGCGTACGGCGTGCTCGCCGCAGTCGCTGCCATCGATACGGTGCTGCTGTTCCGCTTCTTCCTGCTGCGCCGGACCGCGCCGGCGCTGGCGCAGTCGTTTTCCCAGTGAGGCCGCCCATGTCACCCACTCTGTTGACCCCGCCGACCGCCGCCGCCGTGTCCGCGCCCGTGCTCGGCCACCTGCGCGTTCTGGAAGCGGAAAGCATTCACATCATGCGGGAGGTCGCGGCCGAGTTCGCCCGGCCGGTAATGCTCTATTCGATCGGCAAGGACTCGTCGGTTCTGTTGCGGCTCGCGCAGAAGGCGTTTCATCCGGGACCGATCCCGTTCCCGCTGCTGCACATCGACACCACCTACAAGTTCCGCGAGATGATCGAGTTCCGCGATCGCCAGGCGGCGGCGGTCGGGGCGACGCTGATCGTGCACACCAATACCGAGGCGATCGCCGCCGGCACGCAGCCCTACGCTGTTGGCACCCAGCGGTGCTGCGCGCTGCTCAAGACGAAGGCGCTGCTCGACGCGCTTCAGGACGGCGGTTTCGACGCCGCGTTCGGCGGCGCGCGGCGCGATGAGGAGCGCGCCCGCGCGAAAGAGCGCGTCTTCTCGCTGCGCGACCCGCGCGGCCAGTGGGATCCCAAGCGCCAGCGCCCCGAGCTCTGGCGCCTGCTGAACGGCCGCATCGCGCCCGGCGAGAGCGTGCGCGTCTTTCCACTGTCGAACTGGACAGAGCTGGATGTGTGGCACTACATCGAGGCCGAGCGGATTCCCCTCGTGCCGCTGTACTTCGCGCGCGAGCGCGACGTCCTGGTTCGCGGCGACAGCCTGATCGTGCCCGAACAATCGTTCGTGCCACTCCTGCCGGGCGAGCGCACCGAGCGGGTCATGTGCCGCATGCGATCGCTCGGCTGCTCCCCCTGCAGCGGCGCGATCCGCTCCGGCGCGACGACGGTCCGCGCCATCATCGACGAACTGGTCGCCGTCCGCCACTCGGAGCGGCAGCTGCGCCTCATCGATCACGATCAGGACGGCTCGATGGAAATGAAGAAACGGGAGGGCTACTTCTGATGGGCGGCCTGCTGCGCATCTGCACCGCCGGCAGCGTGGACGACGGCAAGAGTACGCTGATCGGACGGCTGCTCTACGACTCGCGCGGCGTCTACGAAGACCAGCTGCAGTCGGTCAGGGCCGCGTCGCGCAACCGCACCGCCGGGCCGATCGATTTCTCGCTCTTCACCGACGGCTTGCGCGCCGAGCGCGAGCAGGGCATCACCATCGATGTCGCCTACCGCTACTTCGCGACCGCGCGGCGCAAGTTCATTCTCGCCGACACGCCGGGGCACGAGCAGTACACCCGCAACATGGCGACGGGCGCGTCGACTGCCGACGTGGCGATCCTGCTGGTCGACGCCCGACAGGGGATCCGCGATCAGACGCGGCGCCATGCGCGGATCGCGCGTCTGCTCGGCATCTCCACGTTCGTGCTCGCGGTGAACAAGATGGATCTCCTCGATTTCGACGAAAGCGTCTTCGCCGCGATTACCGCAGACGCGCCCGAGTCGCTCGACGGTGCGCGGGTACAGTCGATTCCGCTCAGCGCGCTGCATGGCGACAACGTCATCACGCCCAGTGATCGCACGCCCTGGTACGAGGGCCCGCCACTGCTCCCGTTCCTCGAAGAAGCCGACGCGCCGGGCTTTGCCTCAGCGTCGCCGTTCCGGTTTCCGGTACAGCTCGTGATCAGGCCCGACGCGGGATTCCGCGGATATGCCGGCCAGATTGTCTCGGGAACGATTAGCCTCGGCGACCCGGTGACGGCGTGGCCGTCTGGCACGACGACACGGATAGCCCGTATCGTGACCTGGGACGGCGATCTGCCGCGCGCGACGGCGCCGATGTCGGTGACGCTGGTGCTCGCCGACGACGTCGACGTGAGCCGCGGCGACACCCTGTCGGCTGGGCCGCTGCACGTCGGCCGCCGCTTCGCCGCCGACGTGGTATGGATGGACGAACGGCCGCTGCAGCGCGGGCGCCCCTATCTCCTGAAACACGGCACGCGCACCGTGACCGCGTGGAGTGACGACGGATTGTCGCTCAATCAGATCGGCAGATTGCGCGTCAACACCGGACGCCCGATCGTGTTCGAGCCCTACGCGCTCAATCGCTCGACCGGCAGTTTCATTCTCATCGATCCGGCCAGCAACTTCACGGCGGGCGCCGGCATGATCGCGCAGCCGCTCACCGACGCGGAGCGCGAGATCGGCGGTGACGTGGCGGAACGGCTGGCGCGCGCGGCGCGCGCTGCCGGCACCCACACCGCCGCGGTCGAGGCCGTTCGCGCCGTACTCGAGGAGGTGCTCACATGAGCCTGGATACTACGAGGGCACTGATAGCCGCGGAGCTCGATCGCGCCGGCGCGGCGTGCGTCACGGCCAGCTTCCAGGCGGAGTGCGTCGTGCTGGTGCACATGCTGCGCGCGCTTCGCCCCGACATCCCGGTCCTCTTTCTCGATACCGTGCATCATTTCGAGGCGACCCTCCGCTATCGCGACCAGCTCGCCGCGGCATGGGGCCTGAACCTGGTCACGCTGCGCGCCGCCGAACCGGCCGAAGGGCTGTGGCGCGAGAGCACACAGGCGTGCTGCCAGCGACACAAGGTCGAACCGTTGTTCCGCGCGTTGAAGGACTACGACACGTGGTTCACCGGGCTGCGGCGGGAACAGTCGCCGTCGCGCGCCGGACTGGAGGAAGTCGAACCCTTCACGCTTGCGGACGGCACGGTGCTCAGAAAGGTCAGTCCGCTAGCGCGCTGGCGAACGGCCGACGTCTGGCACTACGCGAAGGCGCATGCCATTCCGCTGCTGCCGCTCTACGACACCGGCTATACGAGCATCGGGTGCGAGCCGTGCACGACGCTGCCCCTCGACCCCTCGAACGAGCGCTCCGGCCGATGGGGCGGACGGAAGCTCGAGTGCGGGATTCACATCGCACCGCAATCCGTACGGCAGGGCGCTTAGACGAGAAAGCGCCGCCACTCACGTGCGCCAGCCGGCGATCGTGGCCGAATGGTTCGCGAAGAAATCCTTCTCCGCATTGTTTCGACAATGCATCGTTCGAGAACTGCCGGATTTCGCAGCGAACTATCCGACCAAAGCCGGCTCTCAGCCGCTAATTCAAAGAGTCCAAAAAGCGTTGGCGCAACTCGGATGTCGGGACCATGCACACGTCGCGACGCCCGAACCAGCGATAGCGCCGCGCGGCGATGAAGTCATACACCCAGTCGCGGAGGAAACGCGGGACGATGACCAAGCCGTAAAGCAGCGGCCAGGGAAAGGTGAGACCGCGGGCGATCCGCAACGGAGCGTCCGACCGGAAGTAGACCTTCCCGTCCTGCACGAGGACCATGCTGTCGGGGATCGACTCGCGCACGGAGGAGTTCTCGAGCAGCTTTTTCGCCGCGTCGGAGGATAGCGCCGCGAACCGGAAACGCGCGTGCGGATCGCGTGCGATGACGAACTGGACGAAGCCGTTACAGAGCTTGCAGACGCCGTCGAAGAGGATCGTCCCGTTCACACACTCTTGAGCCGGTGACCGAGCTTGTCCTTCTTCGTCTTCAGGTAGCGCTCGGTGTGCATCGACGCGGGAATCTCGAGCGGCAGCCACTCGGCGACAGAGAGGCCGTATCCCTCGAGGCCCACGAGCTTGCGCGGATTGTTCGAGAGCAGACGCATGCTCTTCACCCCGAGATCCTTGAGAATCTGGACGCCGATCCCGTAGTCGCGCTGATCGGCCTTGAAGCCGAGCCGCTCGTTGGCTTCGACGGTGTCCAGTCCCTGCTCCTGCAGCTCGTAGGCGCGGATCTTGTTGGCCAGGCCGATCCCGCGCCCCTCCTGATTGAGATACAGGATGACGCCGCGGCCCTCCTGTTCGATGCGCGACATTGCGGCGTCGAGCTGCGGGCCGCAGTCACAGCGCAGCGAGTGGAACACGTCGCCGGTGAGGCACCGCGAGTGTACGCGAACGACGATGTTCTCGCCGTCGGCGATGTCGCCTTTCACGAGCGCGATGTGCGTCTCGCCGTCGAGTTCGCTCTCGAACGCGACCGCGCGGAAGTCGCCGTAATCGGTCGGCAGGTTCGCCGCGGCGACGCGGCGCACGAGCGCTTCCGTATTCATGCGGTACTTGATCAGATCCGCGATCGTGATCATCAGCAGCTTGTGGCGTCTCGCGAATTTCGTCAGCTCCGGCACGCGCGCCATCGTCCCATCCTCGTTCAGGATTTCGCAGATCACGCCGGCGGGATACAACCCCGCGATCCGCGCGAGATCCACGGCCGCTTCCGTCTGTCCGGCACGCACCAGGACGCCGCCGTTCCGCGCCATGAGCGGGAACATGTGCCCGGGACGCGCGAGGTCGACGGGGCGCGTCTTCGGATCGATCGCAGCCAGCACGGTCGCCGCACGATCGGCCGCCGAGATGCCGGTGCTCGTGACGTATTTTGCTTCGATCGAAACGCAGAACGCCGTCTCGAAGCGCGCGGTGTTCTGCGGAACCATCTGCGGGATGTCGAGCTCTTCGAGGCGCTCCTCGGTCATGGGCATGCAGATCAGCCCGCGCCCGTCCTTCGCCATGAAGTTGATGACGTCGGGCGTGATCTTCTCTGCCGCGATCGTGAGGTCTCCCTCGTTCTCGCGGTCCTCATCGTCCACGACGATGAGCATGCGGCCGTCGCGGAAAGCGTCGATGGCCTCCTCGATGGGCGCAAACGGCGAGACCGGTTTCTTCTTCGTCATTTTCCCTTGGCGACGTCGATCGCGCGGAGCACGTACTTGCCGAGCATGTCACACTCCAGATTCACCAGGTCGTTCACCTTCGCGAACTTCAGGTTGGTGTGGTCCCAGGTGAACGGCACGATCTGCACGTCGAACCGCCGATCGTCGACGCCGGCGACGGTCAGGCTGATGCCGTCGACGGCAATCGAGCCCTTCCGCACGATCTGCGCGGCGAGCGACGGCGGAAACTTGACCGTCACCCACCAGCATTCGCCGTCCTGACGGATTTCGTCGATCGCGCCGGTGGCATCCACGTGCCCCTGCACGAAATGGCCGCCGATGCGGGCGTCGGCGCGCATCGGGCGCTCGAGATTTACCGCGGCGCCGCGCTTCAGACAACCGAGCGCGGAGACACGAATGGTTTCAGGAGACACGTCCATGTGGACGCCGTCAGCATCTGCGGAGACAACCGTCAGGCACACGCCGTTCACGGCGACCGATTCACCCGGCGTCAGCTCGGGAGACAACTCGGTCGTCAGGCGCAGCCGGAAACCGGCCGGCGTCGGCTTTACTTCAGCAACCTGGCCGACCGTCTCGATGAGTCCCGTGAACATCTACTAGTAAACGTCCCCTTCTACAAGCAAGTCACTGCCGAGCCACGTAGCGCGGCGATCGCGGAGCATGTCCCAGTCGAGACGCCCCTCGTCGATCCATCTCATGCCTGCGGTGCCGAGCGCGCGCGGAGCGATATAGATGTGGACGGCATCCACGACACCGGCGTCGAACGCGGCCTGGTGGATCGCGCCGCCTCCTTCTACGACGACTGACGTGATCCCTTCGTCCCCCAGAGCCCGCATCGCGGTACCGAGATCCTCTTCAGCTAACGCCAGGATCCGCGCACCGGCATCTTTTAGCTTTTCGGCTCGGATGGGAACGGACGACACACCGCGGTCGCTGGTGACGATTATGACCGGCCCGGCGTCAAGCGTCGAGAGCACTTTCGCGGTGAGCGGGGTCCTGAGGCGTCGGTCGAAAATGATCCGGGTGAGCGTACGACTTCGATAGACGCCGCGGGGCGTCAGGAGCGGGTCATCGACGAGGATGGTGCTGGAACCAACCGCCAGAGCATCGACTTCGGCCCGTTGCCGCTGAACGCGGCGGTTCGCGGGCGGTCCCGTCAACGGCGTTCGCACGCCTGGCAGGCCGAGACGGCCGTCCACGCTGAGCGCCACTTTCAGCGTCACGTGCGGACGCTTTTTCGTGATGTTCGTCAGGAAGACCGCATTCTGGCGAGCGGCGGCGGCGCGTTCGAGGCCGACAATCGTCTCGATCCCGCGCTCGCGCAGGTGGCGCAGGCCGGCGCCGTGGACCAGCGGGTTCGGATCCTCAAGGGCGACGACGGCGCGACGGATCCCCGAGGCCGACACGAGGGGGGCGCACGGGCCAGTGCGACCCGTGTGCGAGCACGGCTCGAGCGTGCAGTAGAGGGTTGCCCCCCGCGCGCGCTCACCCGCCTCTTCCAGCGCGATCACTTCCGCGTGCGGGCCGCCTGCCACCTGGTGGGCGCCGCGCCCGACGATCACGCCCGACTCGTCGACGACGAGCGCGCCAACCATCGGGTTGGGACTCGTGTGTCCGCGCCCGCGCTCCGCAAGCGCGAGCGCCTTGCGCATGAAGTGAATGTCGTCCTGCGCTACCACTTTTCTTCGAACAGCGCGTTGACGTATTCCTCGGGGGAGAAGGGGATCAGATCGTCGATGCCTTCTCCGACGCCGACATAGCGGATCGGCAGCTTCAGGTCGTGCGCGATCGCGACGGCGATCCCCCCCTTCGCGGTGCCATCGAGCTTCGTCAGCACGATCCCGTTGACGCCGGCAACGCCCATGAATTCGCGCGCCTGCGTGAGGCCGTTCTGTCCAACGGTCGCGTCGAGCACCAGCAGCGTTTCATGCGGCGCCCCTTCGACCTCGCGCGCGGCGATTCGGCGGATCTTGTCGAGCTCCTGCATCAGGTTCACGCGCGTGTGCAGCCGGCCCGCGGTGTCGACGAGAACCACGTCGCGGCCGCGTGCCTTTCCGGCGGCGATCGCGTCGAACACGACGGCGGCCGGGTCTGCGCCGCCCTGCGCGCGGATGAAATCGACCCCGGCGCGTGTCGCCCATACCTGGAGCTGCTCGACGGCCGCGGCACGGAAGGTGTCCGCGGCGCAGATGAGCGGCGTCTTCCCCGACTCCTTAATCAGCCGCGCGAGCTTCCCCACCGTTGTCGTCTTGCCCGTCCCGTTGACGCCGACGACCAGCGTGACATGGGGTTTATGTCCGTCCGGCGCCTGTGTGTCGGCGGCGCGCAGAATTTCGAGGATCTCCTCCTTAACCAGCGCGCGAAGGGATTCGCCGCGCGTCCGCTTCCGGCGGACGGCGGAGACGATCTGATCGCTCGCCGCCACGCCGACGTCCGCGCTGATCAACGCTTCCTCGAGCGCGTCGAGCGTCTCGACGTCTACCGGACGCGAGCGCTGCGCCGGCGCGTCGGCGCGGCCGACGATGTCATCGAACCGCTCGACGAACTGCTCTTTCGTGCGAGTGAGGGACTCCTTGATCCGGTCGAAAAAACCCATATCAAGAAAGAAGACGGACGAAAGAAGAAAGAAAACAGAAGAAAGAAGAAAGAAAACAGAAGAACGAAGAAAGAAAACAGAAGAACGAAGAAAGAAGGCTATGCACGATCGCTCTCCGAACGCTGCGGGCGAAGCATCAGCGCCTCGACGGCGCTGCGCGCCGACGTGCAGCCTTCGAGGACGCCGGCCATCTGCGCCGCGAGCGGCAGCTCGACGCCGTGCCGCGCGCCGAGCGCGAGCGCGGCGCCTGTCGTGCGCACTCCTTCCGCGACCATCCGCGTCTCGGACAGGATCTGAATCAGCGAGCGGCCGCGACCGAGCTCGATGCCGACGCGGCGGTTGCGGCTCAAATCGCCGGTGCAGGTCAGGACGAGATCGCCGAGGCCGCTGAGCCCGGCGAGTGTTTCGCGACGGCTCCCCTCGGCGCACGCGAGACGCGACATCTCCACGAGGCCGCGCGTGATGAGCGCGGCCATTGCGTTATGGCCGATACCGAGTCCTTCGACAACGCCCGCGGCGATCGCGATGACGTTTTTCAGTGCGCCCCCGAACTCCACGCCGGTCACGTCATCGCTGCCATAGAGACGCAGCGTGGGGCCCTTCAGCGTGTGCTGAACCGCCGTCGTCGCATCCGGATTCGCCGACGCCACGACGACCGCCGTAGGCATGCCGCGCGCAACTTCGAGCGCGAAGCTTGGTCCCGACAGGACGGCGACCGCGCGTCCGCGCACCTCTTCCGCGATCACCTGCGACATCCGATCGAGTGAATCCGTCTCCAGTCCCTTCGTCGCGCTGACGATCACGGCGTCGTTGCGGAAGAAGAGCGCCGCGCTGCGGAGTACGTGGCGCATGCCGTGGGACGGCACGGCCGCAATCGCCAGTTGGACGCCAGCCAGCGCTTGTTCGAGCGATGACGTCGGAATGATGCGCCCATCGATCGCGACGCCCGGCAGATAGCGAGCGTTCTCGCGCGTTTGCGAGATCTCGTCGACGAGCGCCGGGTCGCGTCCCCACAGCGCCACGTCGTGGCCGGCGCGCGCGCAGTGAACGGCGAGCGCGGTGCCCCAGCTGCCGGCGCCAATGACGGCGATCCGCTCGCTCACCGTGACTGTCCCATGCGCCGTTCAGTGCCGGCGGCAATCCGCCGCAGGTTGGCGCGATGCCTGAAGAGAATCAGCGTCGCGATGCCGATTGCCGCGACGATCACGGACGTCGGAGCGCCGGACCACCAGGCGATCGACGGGAGCGCCACGGTCGCGGCGATGGATCCGAGCGAGATGATTCTTGTGAGCCAGACGATGGAGAAGAACACTGCTGTCGCGACGACAGTCGCAACCGGCGCGAGGACGGCGAAGGCGCCGGCCGCAACCGCGACACCCTTACCACCGTGAAATCGCAGCCAGACGGGATAGATGTGTCCGACTACCGCCGCGGCGCCGGCCGCCGCCATCGTCGCCGCGCCGCCCGCTGCGGCATACGCCGCAAGAACCGCGGCGGCTCCCTTTGTTATATCGAGCGCCATCACGGTCATGCCGAGCGGCGTTCCGGACGTGCGAAGCACGTTCGCCGCACCGACGTTGCCGCTGCCCGCCACACGCACGTCGATCCCTACGCGCCGCGCCAGCAGGAACGCGAACGGCACGGAGCCCACGGCATAGCCGAGCAGAATCCAGGGGACCATCGGGGGGATCGTATCAGTTAGCGGTTTGCGGGAAACAGTTAGCGGTTTACGGTAAGCAGTTCACGGTCGTGGGTTGGGTTAGGGGGCTGCGCTCGTGGACTGAGATAGTGGACTGAGTTAGTACACTTCGTCGATGCGGCTGTTCGTCGCTGTGGAGCTCGACGAGAACGTGCGCGCGGCCGCGGAGGGTGTCGCTCGGGATTTAGAACGCCGGCTCGATCCCCGCGTGTCCGCGCGGTGGGTGTCCGTCGACAAGATGCACCTGACAGTACGATTCATCGGGCACATCGTCGATGATCGCGTCCCGACGGTCCTGCAGGCGTTGCGGCCGCCGCTGTCGATTGCACCGTTTGAGGTCGCACTTGGATCGTGTGGGACCTTTCCGCGCACTGGAGCTCCACGTGTCTTCTGGATCGGTCTGGCGGAAGGCCTCTCATCGCTGCAGGCCATGCATGAGGAGTTCAATCGCCGCCTGCTGCCACTTGGGTTCGCGTCGGAAGATCGCCCCTTCAGCGCTCACCTCACCCTCGCACGTGTTAAAGAGATGCCACGCGAATCAGGCCGACCAACACGCGAGACGATCGCCGCGACCCGGGTCCCCGCTGTTGCATGCCGTGTCGACGCGGCCACGGTGTTCCAAAGCCTTCTCTCACCCAAGGGATCGAAGTATGCGCCGCTGCTTCACGTGCCCTGCGAGCGCAATCACTAACCACAGCCCACTGACCGACCGGCGAGCGAGATCACTAACCACAGCCCATTAGCCCAACACAGAAGCGAAGCGCCCTAACCCAGCCCAGAACCGCTTACCGTTTGCCGTTTGCCGTTTGCCGTTGACCGTCAACATCCTGCGAACCGCTCGCCGTCAACAACCGCCGCACGCGATCCATGGCCGCCTGTGTGGCCTGGAATTTCACCATCGTGCGGCCGCCGATGAACGAGTACGTTCGGACGTAAACGGGCTGATTCGGCACGATGACGGCGATGACGACGGTGCCGACCGGCTTCGTTTCGGTGCCGCCGCCGGGGCCGGCGATTCCCGTGATGCCCACCGTAACGTCGGCGCCTGTGCGCGCGCGGATC
>DASPXV010000195.1:0-18324 GCA_035637115.1 Vicinamibacterales bacterium | reverse complement strand
CTGACCAACGAGTGGCACCTGATCGGATGGAACAACGTGAATGAGATGACGCGCATGGGGATGCCCGGCGTGTTCGCATGGGGGACGTTCGACACATGGTCCCCCGGCTACCTGATGTTCATGGCCGCGACGCACAACGGGATCAGCCGTCTCTACGAGACGTTCGGCAACGGCGGCAGCGCCGACACCGAAGAGCGGACGCTCTCCCCCGCGGAGACGTCACGTACCTGGTTCCGCCAGAATCCGCCGATCTCGCGCGTGCGCTGGTCGCTGCGCAACAACAACAACTACGAGATGACCGGGCTCCTCGTCTCGCTGAACTACGTCGCGAACAATCGCATCTACTTCCTGCGCAACTTCTACGACAAGAGCAAGCGCTCGATCCTGAAGGCGAAGGTCGAAGGGCCGGCGGCGTACGTGTTCCCGTCCAACGATCTGCGGCTGGGCGCGCAGGCGGAGTTGCTCCGGGTCCTGCAGAAGCAGGCGGTGGAGATCTGGCGCGCGACGGCGCCGTTCACCGTCACGCTTCCCGCGCGCCCCGCCGCGACCGGCGGCGGCCGCGGCGGGCGCGGCGGACGTGGCGGTGACGCTCCGAATGAAGCGCCCGCGCCGCCTGTGCCTCCGCTTCCTCCCGTGACCCGTGAATTCCCCGCGGGCAGCTACATCGTCCGCATGGATCAGCCGTACTCACGCATCGCGGACGCGCTGCTCGATTACCAATATTGGGCGCCGAACGATCCGCAGACGCGGCCATACGACGACACCGGATGGACGTTCCCCGAAGGCTTCGGCGTGCAGGCCGTTCGCGTCATGGATCAGAAAGTGCTCGACGCACCGATGGAGCGCGTGTCTGGCACAGTGAAAGCGCCGAGTGGTGTAACCGGCGCCGGTACCGTCTTCGCGCTCAATCACAACGCGGACAACGCGCTGATATCGCTCCGCTACCGGCTGAAGGATGCGGACATCCAGGTCGCTGAAGAACCGTTCGAGTCAAACGGCACGAAGTTCAATCGTGGCAGCTTCATCATCCTGAACGTCGCGCAGGCCGACCTCGACAAGGCTTCCAGCGAACTCGGGCTGAAGGCTTACGGACTCGCGACGGCCCCAACCGTGAAAACGCATCCAGCCCGCGCCGCGCGCGTGGCGCTGCTTCACACGTGGACGAGCACACAGACCGAAGGATGGTGGCGGCAGGCATTCGACAGCTACGGCATCCCGTACGCGTACCTCGATCCGCAGGCCATCCGTGATACACCCGACCTGCGCGCGAAATATGACGTGATCATCTTCGGTCCAGGTGGCAACCAGGGGGTTGTCGAGGGCGCGCCGATGTGGCGTACGCCCATTCCGTACCGCACCACGCCGGACACTCCGAACCTCGCCGCGTGGGCGCAGACCGACGACACGCGCGTCGGAATGGGATTCGAAGGTCTGATTAACCTGCGCAAGTTCATCGCGGACGGCGGCGTGTTCCTTGGCGCCGACAGCAGCGCGCAGTTCGCCATCACGAACAACTTCTCATATGGCGTGAGCCCGCTCACTCCGGCGTCGCCGACGCGCGTCGTCGGATCGCTGCTGCGGACGAAGCTCGTGGACGACACGAGTCCGATCGCCTACGGCGTCCCCGACAGCCTTGCGATGTACAGCGACAGCGGTGAAGCTTTCACCGTCAGTGCGACCGCCGGCGGCGGTGGACGCGGCGCCGGTGGCGGCGGCGGTGCCGCGCCCGGTGGTGGTCGAGGCGGCGGACCTGGAGGTGGCCGTCCGACGGGCCGCGGCACGCCGGACGATCCGGACGTCGTCCAGGGACGTCCCGCCGACGAGGGAAGCAACCTCACGCCGCTGCCTGCGCCGCAGCAGGTGCAGCCGTGGCAGTACGCGCTGCCGACGGAAGAGGCGCTCAAGCGCAATCCCGCGAACGTGATTCCGCCGGAATTCCGTCCGCGAGTCGCCGTGCGCTTCGACGCGTAGAACACGCTGCTCGTGTCCGGCCTTCTCGACGGCGGCAATGACATCGCGCAGCGTCCGATCGTCGTGGACGTCCCGGTCGGGAAGGGACACGTCGTGCTCTTCTCGAACAACCCGATCTGGCGCGGCGAGACGATCGGGAGCTACTTCCTCGTCTTCAATACAATTTTGAATTTCGACGCGTTGAACGCCGGACGAAAACTGGATCCCCGCTAGTATTTGCACACCTTCGCTCGGTGCACGAGCGAACCGTGCTTGCACACCTTCGCTCGCGAAGCGAGCGAAGGTGTGACAAAAAGTGGCCCGGCGCCTGACGATCGCTGTCAGGTACCGGGCCTTCTTTTCAGGTGGGTCGTCGCAAGTGACTGACAGCAAAGCGTCGGCGCCCGCACACCTCTGTGGGTATGTCGGTTGCAGCCTGCCGTCCCGTGCAGAAACACCTTGTCGTCCAAGAGACAGCGGCGATCAGCCGCGGCGCGAGTGCCATGCAGGGCACTGAAACGCGCATGATCTTCATCGTCGGCGCGAATGTCCGCTTGATGGAATGGGCCGCGCTCTCGCTGTTCCGCGCCGGGCACATTCCTGTGCTCGGGCAGTGGTTCTGGCCGCTGGTCACGAGCGACAACGCTCCGGCCGATGCGGAGTTCGATGAACACGGCGATCCCGTCGCGGAACGTTTGATGGGACGCTGCGATGCGATCCTCCGCGTCGACGGCCCGGCGCCGGACGCGGATGCGCTCGTGAGCATGGCACGCGCGCGCGGCCTGCGCGTGTTCACGTCGCTCGACGACGCGATCGCGGGGTAGAGCAAGAATGCGCGGCAGCTCGCGGGCGAACGCGCGGAGTACGCGGATATAGTTCTCTAAGTGGTGTTGGAAACGGAGCGTCTCGTCATGCGTCCGCCGCGCGCGGACGATGCGCGGCGCATGTTCGAACGGTACGCGAGCGATCCACGGGTCACCCGATTTCTCGGGTGGCCCACCCACCGCACCCTCGCCGACACCGCGGCCTTCCTTTCCTTCTGCGATTCCGAGTGGCGGCGATGGCCGGCCGGTCCATTTGTGATCGAGTCGCGCGCGAGCGGGGCCTTGCTCGGGAGCACGGGCCTGGGTTTCGAGACGCGGGAGCAGGCAGCTACCGGCTATGTGCTGGCACACGATGCGTGGGGTTTCGGCTACGCGACTGAAGCGCTCGCCGCGATGCGCGATCTCGCGTCGCGGCTCGGCGTGACGCGGCTGTATGCGTTGTGCCACCCGGAACATCGCGCCTCGTCGCGCGTCCTGGAAAAGTGCGGCTTCGCGTTCGAGGGGACGCTCCAGGGCTACGCGGAATTCCCGAACCTCGATCCACGCGTGCACGGCGACGTCCTCTGCTACGCCATCCGCCTGCCGATCTGCTAGCATCGCGCTCCATGCGCAGACTCCTGCTGATCTTCCTTGCGGCGCTCGCGCTGCCGTCGACCGCGCACGCGACATGGTCGGTCGTTGCCGTGGATCGGAGCACGGGACGCGTCGTCATTGCGTCAGCCACGTGCGTGAACGGCGATGACATGTTCCTTCCTGGCGTGCAGGCGGTCGTTGTACCCGGCAAAGCGGTTGCGGCGTGCCAGGCGAGCGTCGATCGGACGCATCAGAACCAGATGCTCGTCTACCAGGAATTGCAGAAGGGCACCGAACCTGCCGCGATCATCGAGATGTTGAGCAAGGACCCCGCGTTCCCGAGCCGCCAGTTCGGCATCGTCGATCTGCAGGGGCGTGCGGCAGGGCATTCGGGCTCGACGAATGGCAACGTGTCGCAGGACATGCACGGCCAGGTTCCGGGCACCGAAATCTTCTATTCGATCCAGGGGAACATCCTGCGTCCCGGCGACGTCGTTCCGAACGCGGTGAAGGCATTTCTCGGCGCGCAGGGGGCGATCACCGATCGCGCCATGGCGGCGATGGAGGCGGCGGACGCGTCCGGCGGCGACAGCCGATGCTCGTGCCCGCCCCCTCCTGCGGACGGGAGCGCGCGGAAGATCCCCTGCGACGGCAAGACGGCGCACGTTGCCTACATCCTGATGGCGGAGAAGACGGACACCAGCGGCGACTCGCACAACAATGGCAACTACACGATGTTCCTGCGCGTGTCGCAGCCGGACAAGGGAGCGAACGCGATACACGAAGGGGAAAACCTGAACCCGGTGAAGACGCTTCGCCTGCGCTACGATGAGTGGCGGAGGAAGCAGCCGCCGACGTTCAAATGAGGCCATCATGAGTCATCCCGATCCGTTGCTCGCGCCGATCCCCGGCACTGAATCGCGAAAGCTGAACGGCGTCCAGGTGGACGTCGGAGGTGCGGGCGCGGGCCGCATCAAACGCGCGATCTACCAGCCGGGCTTCCGCTGGTCCACGCACATGAAGGCCACCGTCGGAACGGAGATGTGCATGCACGCGCACGTCGGCTTCATCGCGCGCGGCAGCATCGGCGTGCAATACGGCGACGGAAACAGGTTCGAATTCACCGCGCCGCAGATCGTGGTGATCGCACCGGGCCACGACGGGTGGGTGATCGGGGACGAGCCCGCCGTGCTGATCGAAGTGGACTTCATGGGGGACACCGCCGCGACGTTCGGCTTGCCCGACAGGCTGAAACGCGGCAAGTAGCGCGTGGTCCTGACCACGGCGCGTTTGCGGCTTCGCGAGCTGTGTCCGGAGGACGCAGCGTTCGTGCTCGCCTTGATGAACGAGCCATCGTTCATCGAACATATCGGCGACCGCGGCGTGCGCAGTGTCGCCGACGCCGAGCGGTACATCATCGATGGACCGTGGACACGGGCGGATCTACCGGGCGGCGGCCTGTTACTGGTCGAGTCGATCTCGACTGGCGAACCCATGGGCATCTGCGGTCTCTTGAAACGCGACTGGCTGCCGCATCCCGACATCGGCTTCGCGTTCCGGCCGGCGTACTGGTCGCACGGCTACGCGCTGGAAGCCGCGACCGCCGTGAAGTCCTTCGCGGGTGACGTGTTGCAAACGCCGCAGCTTCTCGCGATCGTCGATCCATCCAACGCGGCGTCGATACGGCTTCTCGAACGGCTGGGGTTTGTTTTCGAGCGCATAACACGCGCGACGGATTTCGCGGCGGAGATCGCTCTCTACGCGACGGCGTTTGATACGATCCCGCGACGATGACGACGATGATCAGGATCGCCGTTACATGGACGATGCTGCTGCTCGCGCAGCCGCCGACTGAGTCAGTACCGCCGGGTCCGCTGAAGTACCGCGAGTTCACCGCGCGATTTGCGCCCGACGGCTCGTTCGAACTGCAGGGACCCGGCTATCCGACGTTCAGAGGAACGTGGAAGCTGGATGGCGCTGAGGTCGAAATCGTCGCGCAGAACGTGCAGGGCGGCTGTCTCGGAACCGCGCGCTACAAGATTCACACGGAGGGTCCGCGCACCATGCTCGACGTGGTCACCGAACCGTGTCCGGTGCGCAAGATGGTCCTCGATCGCAGTACGTGGCTGCCCGAGGGCGTGTCCGTCAAGGACATCGTTCCACCGCGCAAAATCATCAGGACGGCTGCGCCGGGCCGCGTGCGGCTGCCGAAAGCCACACCTCCCTCCGGCAGCTGGCCGTCATTTCGCGGCCGCGTTGCGTCCGGCGTCGCGGAGGACATGAACCTCCCCGACACGTGGGACGGGGCAAAGGGCACGAACATCATCTGGCGCGCTCCCGTTCCCGGCCTTGCCCATTCGAGTCCTATCGTGTGGGGCGATCGCGTCTTCGTGACGACCGCGATCAGCAGTAAGCCCGACGCCTCGTTCCGTCCGGGCCTTTACGGCGCCGGCGACGCGTCGGAGGATCGCTCGCGTCACACGTGGGCGATCCTCGCGTTCGACAAGAAGAACGGGAAGCTCTTATGGACGCGTGACGCGTACGTCGGAGAGCCGCTTCAGAAGAGGCACATCAAGTCGACCTACGCCAGCGCCACGCCCGCGACGGACGGCCGCATCGTCGTTGCGTCATTTGGATCGCAGGGCGTGTATGCGTACGACGTCAGCGGAACGTTTCTGTGGAAGGTGGATCTCGGACGCATGGACGTCGGCGCCTACGACATCCCTGCGTACGAATGGGGCACGGCCAGCTCGCCGATCATCTGGGAGGATCTCGTCATCCTGCAGGTTGACACGCAGGTGGATTCGTTTCTGATCGCGCTGAAAGCCGCGACGGGCGAGACGGCATGGAAAACAGATCGTGAGGAACTGCCGTCGTGGGGCACGCCGACGGTTGCGCTGACGAGCGCCGGCCCCATGCTCGTTACGAACGCTTCCAACTTCATTCGCGGCTACGATCCGCGCACCGGCAAGGAGCTCTGGCGTCTCGGCGGCAGCTCGAAGATCACGGCGCCGACGCCAATTTTTGAAGACGGCGTGTTCGTCGTCGCGAGCGGCCGCGGGCCGGAGCGGCCGATCTTCGCGATCAGGCCTGGTGCGCAGGGCGATATCACCCTGCGTGACGGTCAGACGAGCAGCAACGCGATCGCGTGGAGCAAGACCGGCCGCGGCTCGTACATGCCGACGCCGCTGATCTACAAAGGGCTCCTCTATGTGCTCGCCAACAACGGCGTGCTGGACGTCTACAACCTGAAGACCGGCGAAGAGGTCTACCGCCAGCGGCTCTCTACGATCGGTGACGGCTTCAGCGCGTCGCCTGTCGCGGCCGACGGCAAGATTTATCTGCCGAACGAGGACGGCGACATCATCGTCGCGACCGCCGGACCCGAATTCAAGCAGCTGTCCGTCAATCCGATGGGCGATCTGCTGATGGCGACGCCGGCGCTATCAGACGGCGTCATGTACGTGCGCACCGCGCGCAGTCTTTTCGCGGTCGGCACGCGCCGATGAATTCGCTGAGCGACCCCAGTGCCGTCGACGCGATTGTCGCGTCTCGGCAAGCTTCACGACAAACGTCCGCGCGCGTGGGGCAAGATGACACGGGCTACGCCGGTGCCGGCTACGGCGCGTATCACTACCGATTTGCCGAGTCGCCGTTACGCCACCCGTGGCGCGGCGGCGTGCACGACGTCGGGGGCTTCGAGATCGCGCGTCCGGACTCACACGCCGCGTTCGATGCGGAAGTGCGATTGCACGTCGTCAATGCTCCCGGTCAGCGGCCGGTGGGCGCCTCGAAGATCTTGAAACTCGATCTGGCGCTGGGACTCAAGTGGCGTTTCTAGCGTCCGACGAGGTCGGCTAAGATGCAGCCGATCATGACCGAACTGGAGACTGCGTTAGCGAACAACCGGGCGGCGGTGGGGGAGTTCCTGGCAACCGCGCGCGCGCTCGGTGATCGCGGCTGGACGGCATCACGCGCTCCAGGCGCGTGGACATCCGGACAGATCGTCGAACACCTCGCGCTGGCGTACGAATACAGCCGTGACGTCGTGCTGGGCACGCCGAAAGGCCCCTCGGCGCCGCGCTTGCTGCGGCCGCTGCTGCGGCGCTTCTTCGTGGACCGCGCACTGAAGACCGGCAAGTTCACGCGCAAGGGACGCGCGCCGGCGATGTTCCAGCCCTCACCGACGGCCGGATCGCCGAGCGTGCTCGTCCCGCGGTTAGAAACGGCGCTTGCGGCGTTCGAAAACGCGATCCGTTCGGGACATCCCGAGGCGCGCCACGACCTTTTGCATCCGTTCTTCGGACGCATGCCGACGGTCGACTACGTGCGGCTGCAGGCGATCCACACCCGTCATCATCGCTCCCAGCTGACGTCCACGTAAGAGCGATTCAAGTCGGCGATCGACCGCACGCCGAGCAGCTTCATCGTCCGGATCACGTCCGCCCTGAGCATCTCGATCGCGCAGCTGACGCCCGCGCCGCCGGCGGCGCCGAGCCCGTACGCGTAGGCGCGTCCGACCAGGACCGCGCGCGCGCCCAGACAGAGCGCCTTCACGACGTCACCTCCGCGCCGGATGCCGCCGTCCACCAGCACTTCCACGCGGCCGTGGACCGCTTCGAGCACTTCAGGCAGCACGCGGATCGTCGCGTGCACGCCATCGAGCTGACGCCCGCCGTGATTCGACACGACGATCGCGTCCGCCCCTTCGTCGACGGCACGCCGCGCGTCCTCGCCCGTGTGGACGCCCTTGATGACGATCGGTCCTTTCCAGATCTCGCGGATCCATTTCAGATCGCTCCAGATGACGGTTGACTGTTCCAGCGCCATGCCGACGTCGGCGTATGGCATCGGACCGTCCGCGAGCATCACGTTGGGAAACTTCATCAGGCCGCCGTCGCTAAAAAATCCGACGAGCCACCTGGGGCGCGCGAGGAATTGCCAGACGTAGGGGAGCATCGGCCACGGACGACGCGTGAGGAGCTCCTTGGCGCCGTTGCGGACGTCGCGCTCGCGAAACCCTGCGACCGCGGTATCGATCGTGAGGATGAGCGCGGAGTACCCCTCGTCCTTCGCGCGCTGCACGGTCTTCGCCGCGACATCGCGGCCGCCGCACAAGTACAGCTGGTACCACGCGGGGCCTTTCGTCGCTTTCTTCACATCCTCGAGCCGGCAGCCGGACAGCGTCGAGAGCGAATAGATGGTCCCGACGGATCCCGCCACGGCGGCGGCGATTTCTTCGCCGCGCGGCCAGAACATCCGGCTGCTGCCGACCGGCGCCAGGATGATCGGCAGCGCGATCGGCGTGCCGAGTACGGTCGTCTTCAGATCGGGCGGCGGTGTTTCCACCGCGCATCGCGGCCGAAACGCGATGTCCTGGAAGGCTCGGACGTTTTCCCGCAGCGTGACTTCGCCGTCCGCGCCGCCGTCGATGTAGTCGAATACGGATCGCGGCAGCCGGCGCATCGCCGCGCGCCGCAGGTCCTCGATGTTTACGTAGGTTGCCACGGCGCAGATTGTATGATGGGCGCGCTTGGCCTGGATACAGACCTACGATCCTCTCGGTCAGCCGTGGTTGAGCACCGCGGCGGCGGCGCTGCCCATCGTGCTGCTGCTCGCGGCCCTCGGGGCGCTCGAGTGGCCGGCGCACCGCGCCGCGCTGCTCGGTCTGCTCGCGGCACTGGGCGTGTCGGTTTTCGTCTACGGCATGCCGCCGGGCACGGCCGCGGCGACGGCCCTTTACGGCGCCGCGTACGGGTTCCTGCCGATCGGCTGGATCGTGCTGAACGCGGTCTTTCTGTACAGCCTCACCGTTGCCACGGGCCAGTTCGAGCTCCTCAAAAACTCGGTCGGACGCCTCTCGTCGGATCGACGCATTCAGGCGCTCCTTGTCGCCTTCGCGTTCGGCGCGTTCATCGAGGGAGCGTCAGGCTTCGGGACGCCCGTCGCGATTTGTTCGGCGCTGCTGATCGGCCTCGGCTTCACGCCGCTCTACGCGGCGGGACTGTCACTCATTGCGAACACCGCGCCAGTCGCGTTCGGCGCGATCGGCACGCCCGTTCTCACGCTCGCCGCCGTCACCGGCATTCCCGCGTCGACGATCGGGATGATGGCAGGGCGGCAGCTGCCATTCGTGTCGCTGATTGTTCCCGCGTGGCTCGTCGTGACGATGAGCGGCTGGCGCGGACTGCGATCGGTCTGGCCGGCCGTTGCGGTCTGCGGCGGAACGTTCGCGCTGGTCCAGTTCGCGTGGAGCAATTTCGTTGGCGTCGAGCTCGTGGACATTGCCGGCGGGCTTGCAGCGATTGCCGCACTCGCGGCGTTCTGCCGCGTCTGGCAGCCGCGCGATCGCTGGACATCGGCAGACGTCGCGGCGCCGATCGTGGTCGCTCCCGCAGCGCCGGTTGCGCCCGCGCGCGGCGCCGTGACGCGCGCGTGGATGCCGTGGGTCTTTCTCAGCATCGCGGTCATCGTGTGGGGGCTGCCCGCCGTAAAGGGGACGCTGAACAAGGGGGCGCTCGCGCCGGCGTGGAAGGTCCCGCTGGTACATCGGCAGATCTTCCGCGACTATCCGGTCGTGGCGGCACGCGTGGACGCCACGCGTATCGCAGACCCCGCCTATCAGAACGAACGCGGCGAGCCGGCGATGTTCACAGTGAACTGGGCGTCCGCGACGGGAACGGCGATCCTCCTCGCGGCGATCGCCAGCGCGCTGTATCTCCGCGTTCCGTTCGCGCAGTTTCTGGCGGTTGGCGGCGCGACGGTCCGCAGGATGCTCGCGCCCCTCGCGACGATCATGCTGATGCTCGCGCTGGGCTTCGTCACGCGCTACGGTGGTACTGACGCAACGCTCGGCCTTGCGTTCACGCGGACCGGCTGGCTGTATCCGTTTTTCGCGACGCTGCTCGGATGGCTCGGCGTGGCGCTCACCGGATCCGACACGAGCTCGAACGTCCTCTTCGGCAGCCTTCAGAAGATCACCGCGCAGCAGCTCGGGTTCAATCCCGTCCTCATCGTGACGGCGAACAGCACCGGCGGCGTGATGGGCAAGATGATCGACGCCCAGAGCATCGTCGTTGCGACCGCCTCAACGGGACAGTCCGGACAGGAGGGGCGGATCCTGCGTTTCGTGTTCTGGCACAGCGTCGCGCTCGCGACGATTATGGGCGTGATCGTCATGCTGCAGGCGTACGTGTTTCCGCGCATGGTTCCCTGATCGCGATGCGACGCTTCCATCTCTTCGAGCTGGAGGACCAGCCGTGGTTCCCGGCCGTCATCCGCGATCTCGCGACCGATTATCTGCAGTTCATCCAGGCGCACTTCCGGGTCGATCGCGCGATGGCGCCGATCGTCCGTCGCGCGCTCGAGGCGACCGGCACGCGGCGCATCATCGATCTCTGCTCGGGCGGGTCTGGACCGCTGCTGCTGCTCGTTCAAGACCTGGCCGCGGAGGGCATCGAGGTTCACGCGACGATGACCGACCTCTATCCGAACGTCCCCGCGTTCACAGAAATTGCGGAGGCGTCGCAGGGCCATATCGGGTTTGAGCGGCAATCGATCGACGCGCGTGACGTGCCGCCAGGGATGACGGGCCTGCGGACGATCTTCAATGGCTTCCACCACCTGCGCCCGGCAGACGCACGCGCCGTGCTGCATGCGGCCGCCGCCGCACGCCAGCCCATCGTCATCTTCGAGGCATCCGAGCGATCCGCGAGGTCGATCACGATGGTGCTCACGCCACTCATCGTGTGGATTGCGACCCCTTTCATGCGCCCGTTCAAGTGGCGGCGGCTCTTCTGGACCTACGTGCTGCCGATGGTGCCGCTCACGTGCTTCTGGGACGGCATCGTGTCGCAGCTGCGCGCCTACACGTTGCGCGAGCTGCGCGATCTCGCGGCCGGATCCGCGCCGATGCGCTGGGAAGCGGGCCAGCTGGCAATCGCGAGAGGGCACCGCCTCACCTATCTGGTAGGATTCCCCTCATGAAACAGCTCGTCATCGCCGCGGCATTGGTTATCGCGGCCGGAGTCGGCAGCGTTACGATCGCATCGCAGCGATCCGCCGCCCTGATGGCCTCAGCGGCGAAGCAGTGGCTTGGCGCGCTCAGCGCCGAACAGCGCAATCGCGCCGTCTTCGCGTTCGATTCAGACGAGCGGCTGCGCTGGCATTTCGTGCCGAACGAAATGCACGAGCGCAAGGGCATCCAGATCAAGGAAATGAGCGAGCCGCAGCGCACGCTCGCGCATGCGCTGCTGAAGACCGGCCTCAGCGCCCGCGGCTACATGACTGCCACATCGATCATGGCGCTCGAGAACGTGCTGCGCGAGATCGAGGGACCGCAGCGCCGCTTCCCGCGCGATCACGAGGCCTACCAGTTCACCGTGTTCGGAACGCCGGGCGACAAGAGCGCCTGGGGATGGCGGCTGGAAGGGCATCACATCTCTGTGCGGTTCGACGTCGTCGGTGGGCAGATGACATCGAGCTCGCCGGCGTTCTTCGGCTCGAACCCCGCGGAAGTCCGCGAGGGGCCCGAGAAAGGCAAGCGCGTCCTCGGCTTCGAGGAGGACGCCGGCCGCGCGTTGCTCGATTCACTCGATGCCGAACAGCGGAAGACGGCGATCATCCTGGTCGAAGCGCCGACTGAGATGGTCACGTCGAACGCGCTGAAGGTGGATCCGCTGTCGCCGATCGGCATCAAGGCGACGGCGCTGACAAACGCGCAGCGCGAGAAGCTGATGCAGCTGATCGACGTCTACGTGGGCTTGATGACGGCAGACGTCGCCGCCGAGCGGATGGAGCGCCTGCGTAAAGCGGGGCTTGACGACATCTCATTCGCGTGGGCGGGAAATACCGAACGCGGCAAGAAACACTATTACCGGGTGCAGGGGCCGACGTTCTTAATCGAGTACGACAACTCGCAGAACGACGGGAACCATATCCACAGCGTGTGGCGCGACTTCAACGGCGACTTCGGCCGCGATCTGCTGCGGGAACACCTGAAGGCGTTCCCGCATCTAGACAAGTAAACGGTAAACGGTAAGCCGTCATCGGTCATCGGTCATCGGTCATAGGTCATCGGCTATCGGCTATCGGCTATCGGTCATCGGACATCGGTCAGCGGTCCTGCTGCGACGTGGAGCTCTTCTTCCCAAGCTCCGCCTTCAGCACTTCGACGGCTTTTTCGATCTGCGCGTCGCGTCCCTTGATGAAGTCCGCCGGCGTATTGTCCACATAGACATCCGGCGGCACGCCGTAATTCTCCATGTTCTCCCCTGTGGCCGTCCACACGCCGCTGCCCGGCGTGCGGATCGTCGATCCGTCGAGCAGCGTGTACGACCCGGTCCCGATCACCGCGCCCATCGTGGGCACGCCGATCACCTTGCCGAGACCCAGCGCCTTGAAGCCGGCAGGGAACATCTCGGCATCGGATGCGGATCGTTCGTTTTGCATGACGACCATCGGTCCGTAGAAATTCTGGGGCCGCGGCTGCTGGAATCCTGCGTCGCGGTTCACGGTGTACTGGTAACGGCGCCCGGCGAGAATGCCGAGCAACTCCTGGTCGATGCCGCCGCCACCGTTGAAGCGCTGGTCGATGACGAGCGCTTTCTTCGTCCGGCTCGCCGCGAGATCTAGCTGGAACTGCCGCAGCGACGGCGCGTCCATGGCCCGAATGTGCAGGTAGCCGATCTCGCCGTTGCTCAACTTCGTCACCATGTCGCGGCGATCCGAGACCCACTTCGCGTACTGCAGGTCGCCGAACGCCGTGTTGCTCACCGGCGTGATCGTCACCTCCCACGCGCCGTCCTTCGACGGCTTGTCGTTGACCAGGAAGTGGAACTTCGTCCCGGGCGCAAGCGTGAAGAACTGCCAGTAGTTGTCGCCGCTCTTCAGGTCGTGGTTGTCGACCGAGACGATGAAGTCCCCGTCCTTGATCTTGAGGTAGTCGAGATCCGCAGGACCGTCCTTGTAGATGTGGTCGACCTTGTAGAAGCCGGACGCGTCCGCGATCAGATTGAAGCCGGGGTAGCGCGTCTGCTGTGTCCGCTCGATCGGAGTCGGACCGCCGCTGACGCCGGTGTGCGACGCATTCAGCTCGCCGATCATCATCATCATGACGGTGTGCAGCTCTTCCTCGTCCACGAGGTTGTCGAGCAGCGGACCGTAGGTCTCCCACGCGCCGTTCCAGTCGGCGCCGTGCATTTTGGCGTCGTAGAAACGGTTCTTCATGATTCGCCAGCCCTCGTTGAACACCTGCGTGCGCAGCGCCTTGTGATCGACTTCGAGGTTCGCGGTATAGATGACCTGCCGTGCGGTCGCGTTTGTCGCTGCGGATTCCGCCGGTGCGCTTGCCGCGCCAGCGGCACCGCCGCCGCGTCCACCGCGTCCGCCGCCTGACGCCACCTGCGTTCCGCCGGCGTTAGCGGCGTTCTGGTTTGGCAACGCAGCCGCGTAAAGTCCGCTGCCGGATCGGAAGTACAGCGTGTGCCCGTCGCGGGCAAACGCCATGTTCCCGCCACCGCCGAAGACGCCGCCGGCCGCAGCGCCGCGTCCGCGGCCGCCCGTACCGGCCGCCGCAGTCTGCGGGGGCGCCGGAGGCACGCGCGTAAGCTGCCCGCTTTCAACATTGAGGATGT
The DNA here is from genome assembly GCA_035637115.1 of Vicinamibacterales bacterium. GTDB lineage: Bacteria > Acidobacteriota > Vicinamibacteria > Vicinamibacterales > 2-12-FULL-66-21 > JAICSD01. The sequence continues at coordinate 4,343 of DASPXV010000195.1, read as the reverse complement.
AGGTGCCGGCGTTCGGATCGGCAGCCGCCGCCGCGCCGCGTCCGCCGCCCACCGCAGCGGTCGACACCGTAAGGGCGACCGAATGCCCTTCAGGCGCCGGCGTGAGTCCGCCGATCGCCGTGCCCGGTACCGTCAGGCGCCGCGCGCGCCGGGCGAGGCCGCTCCAATCGATCTTCACATCCACCGGCGGCGCGCCCGCGCCGCCGCCGCGGCCGGTGTTCTGCCGCGCCGCCGCTTCCGCGGCAAGTCCCTGCGCTTCGTTGTCGATGTCGCGATCCATCGGGTCGCGATCGCGATCCCGCAACGCCGTCGCCCACAACTCCATCGTGGTCTGGATGCCTCCCTGGGTGGCGATCCCGTTGCTGAAGCCTTCGGCTGATGTGAAGACGATGTACTTGCCGTCGGCCGTCCAGACGGCGTTCGTCTCGGAATACATCACACGGTCGTCAGAGAGACGATGCTCGTCGCCGCCGCCGATCGGGATCAGGTAAACGTGCGATCGCAGCGTGCGATCCTGGCGCGAGAAGGCCACCCACTTGCTGTCGGGCGAAACGGACACCGAGCCGATTCGCGCGAGATCGCTTGACGCGAGCGCCGCGGTCTTGCCGTCTGCAATCGTGTAGCTGTACAGCTTCTTGTCCGCGGCGGTGTAGAGCAGCCGTCTCGAATCCGGCGTCCAGACGAGCGCGCCCTTCTCGTTATCGAGATCCGTGATCCGCTTCGGCGTGTGTCCTTCGGGATCCGAGATCCAGATCTCGTCGCGCCCGGATCGATCGGAAACGAAGGCGACATATTTGCCGTCCGGAGACCACTTCGGCGTGTCGCTGCGCGAGGCCATCTTGTCCGGCAGGATGCGGGTGATGTCGCCGCGGTCCGTGGCGATCGTCAGGATCTGCCCGCGTGTGGAGATTACGGCACGGCGTCCCGACGGTGAAACATCGAACGCATCGACTTCGTTGCTGACGGTCTCGATCTCCGTCTCGTTGTCCTTCTCGTCGGTGACGAGGTCGAGTTTGATTTCGTTCGTACGTCCGCTCGCGACGTCGAGCTTCCAGATGCCGAAGTTGTTCTCGTAGACGATCGTCTTGCCGTCGCTCGACATCGACGGCCAGAACACGTGGCCGTCGGTGTGCTTCGTGACCTGCGTCGGCTGCTGCGCGCCGGTCACGGGAATCCTGTAGATGTTGTTGGCGCTCTTGCGCACGTCGGGGCTGCCCGGCTTCACGCTCTTGTCGTTCGGCAGCGGATCGGCGACGAAGTAAATGTTGTTGTCCGCGCCCCACATCGGCCAGTAGCGGTTGTACTGCTCGTCTGGCAGCAGCTTCGTGTAGCTGTTATCCGACAGTTTCGCAATCCACAAATCTGCCGCGTAGCTGCCGCGATAGTGCTGCCGCGACCACGTGGCGGGATGGCGGTTGAAGACGAGCGACTTGCCGTCCGGCGAATAGTTTCCCCAGAAGCCCCAGTCGACCGGCAGCGGCTTTTCCAGGCCGCCCGTCACCGCTACCTCGTAGAGAACGGCGACGCTCGGGAACGCGCCATCGCCGCGCGCCGCGTGGAAGATCACGTTCTTCGAATCACGGGACCAGCTCACGACTTCGTCGTTGCCCGTGTGGTACGTCAGCCGCTTCGGCGTTCCTCCTTCGGCGGGAATCACGAACACGTCATAGTTGCCGTAGCGGTTCGAGGCGAAGGCGATCCACTTGCCGTCGGGCGAAAAGCGCGGGTAGACCTCGCGCGCGATGTTGTCGGTCAGCCGGTGGACGGCGGTACCGTCCTCATTCGCCGTCCAGAGGTCGCCCAGATAGCTGAAGGTGATTCGGCCGGCGTGATAATCGGGATGCCGCGCCAGCTTCACGGGCGCGGCGCTCAGCGAGGCGGTGCCGAAGGCGAGCGCAGCCAGTGCCGTGATAGCGGCCGCGGTGATTGTTCGCAACATATCCATCCTCCAGGGTCTCTTACAGGCGGGAACAGACGCGCAGTTTAGCACTTCAGTATCAGACAGCGTACGTAGCGCGCCGCATTCGGGTATAGTGCTCGCCGGCGCCAACGATGCCCATCAGCCGTGACGAAGTTGGGGTCCACGTCAACGGATCGACGGCGACCTTCGGAGTCTACCTCCCGGGTGTAAAGGCGACCGACGGCTTCTCCGTCATCGTGCGGATCATCCATCAGGCGGATCAATTCGTTCCCGAGATCCCGTCCGTTCCGTTGCCACTTTCTTTTGATCCGAGCCACGCGCTCGGGCTCTGGCGCCGTTCGGTGGATCTGACGACGGTGCCGCCACCGGCCGGATCAAGCTTCGGCTCGAATGGCCAGTATCTCTATCGCTTCGAGCTGCAGCGTAATAACCAGATCATCACGCGCGTGTTCCTCGATCCGTTTGCGACAGAGAACGGCCCGGGCCTCCTCGGCGCATTCACGGTGGGCCCGAGACCGGCGTTTCACTGGAACGACGCGAACTACAGGACGCCCGCGCTCGATGACCTTGTCGTCTACGAGCTCAACGTCCCCGAGTTCTATGGCACGTTCGATGGCGTCGTCGGTCGTCTGGATTATCTCGAGGGGCTGGGGGTGAATTGCCTGTCGCTCATGCCGATCACCCCGGTCAAGCACGAGTTCGACTGGGGGTACGGCCCGCTCGGGTACTTTGCGCCCGAGGACTACCTGGGTGGAACGGACGGACTGAAGCGGCTGGTGGACGCCGCGCATGCGCGCGGCATCGCGGTCGTGCTCGACGTGGTGTACGGACACGCCGAGGCCTCGTTCGCCTACGGACTGGTGTACGACGACATCCGTCGCCTGACCCCGCTACATCCGCCGAACCCGATGATGCAGGATCCGAACCGCGATGGCTTCGGACGCGGGTTCGACCACGATCTGCCGATGGCGCGCGACTACTGCCTGGAAGCGAACAAGCACTGGCTCACCGAATATCACGTCGATGGATTCCGATACGACAACGTGCCGGGATTCTACGATCGCGATCCGCTGAAGAAGTACGCCACGCTCGTCTTCAATACCTACGTCGCCAGCCGCGGCATCCCTCGCTTCGGTGATGCCGGTAATTTCAGCCGCATCATTCAGATCGCCGAGGATCTGAACGACCCGCGGGACATCCTCCGCCACACGTTCAGCAGCTCCACCTGGCAGAATGGCCTGCTCGACAAGGTGCGCCACATGGCCGCGAACGGTGGCTACGTCGACGACGCGTTCGCGCTGATGCTGGATCCTGGCTTTGGCGGCAATCCGTATCCAGACACCAAGGACGCGACCCCCGCGGGGGACAGCGCCTTCCCCGTGGCACCGCTGCAGTACCTCAATTCACACGACAACAGCTGGCTGATCACGAGCTTCGGCCTGGAGCCGCCCCTCACGGCTGACGACATTCGCTTTGGGGACCGCTCGCGGTTCTTCAAGCTGCAGCCCTACGCCATCGCGCTGCTCTCGAGCCGTGGCGTGCCGATGCTGTGGGAAGGGGAGGAGTTCGGCGAGAACTATGCCGTCGCCGGCGGCGGCGCGCTGCGCATCTCGTTTCTGCGCGGCATGCACTGGGAATACTTCTACGACGACGAGGGGTTACCGCTGGTGCGGCTGTACCGCCGCATGGGGAAGCTGCGCAAGGCGCTGCCTGCGCTCCGCAGCCGCGACTTCTTTTATTTCAACACGCAATCTCGTCCGGCCGACGGCGTGATCGCGTTTCAACGCGGCGGACGCGTTGTCGCGGGGCAGCAGACGCAGGTCGCGCTGGTGGTGCTCAACTTCTCCGATCTCGACCACGCGGTGACCGTTGCCGCGCCCGTGGCGGGCACGTATCGCGAGATGCTCGATCGCGTGAACCGTGGCGGCGCGGAACTGGATCTCGTTGCCGTGAATGTGAACGACCCACTCACGATTGCCGTGCCCTCGAATTACGGTCGGGTGTTCGTCACGCCTTCGCCCGCACCGGGTGTGTGAGTCAGCGGTCAACTGCTGCGCATTCATCCGCGTCGTGGGATGATCGTGCACATGATCGCGATCATGTGGCAGTTTGAAGTCAAGCAGGGACGCGAGACGGAATTCGAGGAGTTGTACGGCGCCGATGGGGAGTGGACGGCCGTCAATCGTGCTACGCGGTCCTATCTGGGCAGTTCCTTTCTTCGGGATCAGAACCGCTCGTCCCGCTACATCGTGATCGAATACTGGAGTGAGATGGTCGTCTACGAGCAGCACCGGTCCGCCCGCTCGGACGCGATCCTCTCCGTCGAGGGGCGCCGGACGAGACTGGTGGACGCGGTCGAACCGCTCGGCGTCTTTACAGCGCTCGATGTGCCCGATCGGACAGGGCCGACGTGGTCACAACG
>DASPXV010000194.1:0-37407 GCA_035637115.1 Vicinamibacterales bacterium | reverse complement strand
CGACAGCAAATACGTCGTCCTCAGCATGCGCATCATGACGCGCGTCGGACAGGCCGCTCTCGAGCATCTGGGCGCCTCCGATGATTTAACGCGCTGCCTGCACTCGCTCGGCGATCTCAGTCCCGACAGGCGCTACATCATGCACTTCCCTGAGAAGAACACGGTGTGGTCGATCGGATCCGGCTACGGCGGCAATGCGCTGCTCGGCAAGAAGTGTATGGCGCTGAGGCTCGCGAGCTGGCTCGGAAAGAAAGAAGGCTGGATGGCCGAGCACATGCTGATTCTCGGGCTCGAGGATCCGCAGAAGCGCATGCACTACATCGCCGGCGCGTTTCCGTCGGCGTGCGGCAAGACAAATCTCGCCATGCTTCAGCCGCCGAAGATGTTCGACGGCTGGAAAGCGACCACAGTCGGCGACGACATCGCGTGGCTGCGTTCCGGATCGGACGGACGGCTATGGGCCGTCAATCCGGAAGCCGGATTCTTTGGCGTGGTACCCGGGACCAGTCGCAAGACGAACTCGACCGCGATGGAGATGATCCAGCACGACACGATCTTCACGAACGTGGCACTGAGGCCCGACGGTACACCCTGGTGGGAAGGGCACGACGATCCGGCGCCCTCTGAAGCGTTCGACTGGCAGGGACGGCCGTGGACGCCGACGTCGACCGACAAGGCGGCGCACGCGAATAGCCGATTCACTGCGCCGGCCACGAACTGCGCGTCGCTGTCACCCGAGTTCGACAATCCGGAGGGCGTGCCGATCGACGCAATGCTCTTCGGCGCGCGCCGCCAGCGCCGCATCCCGCTCGTGTTCGAGGCGCACAACTGGCAGCACGGCGTGTTCCTTGGCGCGACGCTATCGTCGGAGACGACTGCGGCCGCGACCGGCAAAGTCGGCGTCCTGCGCCGCGATCCGATGGCGATGTGGCCGTTCTGCGGCTACAACATGGGCGACTACTTCCAGCACTGGCTCGACGTCGGCAACTCGATTGCGAAGCCGCCGCGGATCTTCCGCGTCAACTGGTTCCGCACCGATGTCGCCGGCCGCTTCCTCTGGCCCGGCTTCGGCGACAACCTGCGCGTGCTGAAATGGATCCTCGATCGCTGCGATGGCCGCGGCAACGCGGTGGAGACGGTGATCGGTGGCGTCCCCACGCCCGATGCGATTGATCGCACCGGCCTGAACGTGACCGAGGCCGACATGGCCTACCTGCTGAAGGTCGATCCGGCCGAGTGGGTCGAGGCGGTGGACGGGCAGGAAGAACTGATCCGGTTGTTCGGCGACCGCATGCCGAAGCCGCTGCGCGACGAGCACGACGAGCTCGCTCGCCGCATCAACAACGCGATCACGCCGCCCGATCTGATCGGGCGGGATAGCGGCACGTAGCACCGGCATTGCGAACCAGCGCCATTACCGTCACGGTCTCCGCGGTCGCCGGCGTACTGACGGTCGTCCAATACTGGACGACCGTCCGCTACGGTTTCTACTATGACGACTACCACTTCGTGCGTCCCTATACGGCGCACGAAGTGCTCGCCGCCTTTCGCGGTCCTTGGGATCCGAGCGGTATCGAAACGGCGTATTACCGTCCGCTCACGATCGGCCTGTATGCCGCTCGGTTCTCACTCTTGGGCGTCAACTCCTCCGCCTATCACGTTCTCAGCCTGATTCTGTTCGCCATCGCGGCAACGCTCTTCGCTGTAGCGGCGATGCGACTGCTCGATTCCCGCGTGGCGGGCGCGATCGGCGTCGCCTCATTCGTCGTCCATCCCGGAATGCCCTATTCGGCCGCGGTCTGGATCACCAACCAGATGCACCTTGCGGAGATGGTCGTGGTGCTGTGGGCGCTGCTCTGGTGGTTCGCCGTACGCCGCCAATCCGCGGGATGGTGGATGCCGCTGCTGGTGCTCCAGGCGGCGGTATTCCTAATCAAGGAGGATGGCGTCATGCTGCTGCCAGCAGTCGTGGCAGTACACACGCTGCGGAAGTATCTGGTCGAGCGCGATCTACCTCATCCCCCGATTGCCTTTATCGCTGGCGGCGCCGCAACACTCGGGCTCCTGTTCATGGCTCGAGGCGCCGCCCTCGAGGCGGTTCCCGCGCACCGTCTGCCAACGCTCGATCAGGCTCGGGCAAATCTCGTTCGAGGTTTCAGCGGGCCGTTCTTTCTCGTACCGGCGAAGCGCCCGTTTCAGTGTGCCGCGAGCTGGTTCGCCACGCTGCTGCCATTGACGGCGGTCGCTGGCTGGCGTTGGCTGCCGAGGGTTGCAAGATTCGGACTGGCTTCGGGTCTGGCGCTGGGCGCGCTGTTCGATCTGCCTTTCATCTTCATCGTCAAACCCGAACAGGTGCACTTGGTCACCATGTCAGCCAGCCTTAGCCTGACGGCCGCTGCGTTCGGCCTGCTTCATGCCCTACGCCCGCGCCCGGTGTGCGCAGCAGTCTGGGCCGGAGCGGTGGCCGCCGGTCTGGTAGCGATGGGCCTAGTGGCGCGTGACATCACGCGAGATTTCGGACCCGGTGGACCAATCGTCCGTCGCGCGGATCGCATCGTCCAGGAGTGGGCTGCGGTTCCAGTCGAACTGCGGGATTACCTGGCCGCGAAGCCCGGCGGTCAGACCGCAACGTTCGAAGCCAATCCTGCACTTGCCCTTCCCATCGTTGGGTTCGGCCTACACGGCCGAGAGACGAATTCCAGCGGGCTGACCCTGCGCTGGATGTCAGCGCCTGCGACCGACATCTATGTGGCGCGGGCAACTCGGCTTGTGACTTTTGCGGTCCGTCACGAGATCGGCGCATTCCAGGAGCCCGCACACGTGCGGCTCGAGGCGGATGGACGTGTGCTGCAGGAAATGACCTTGAGCGACGGCGACTGGCATCCCGTGACGATCGCGCTGAAGTCCCGCAATGCGTCGCGCCTCGGGGCAATGCACCACATCCGCCTGAAGCTCGATCGAGCCTGGATCCCGTCACACATCATTCCGGGCTCGACCGATACGCGGACGCTTGGCCTGCAAGTCGGCACGATTGCAACGCGTTGACGCGAGAGGGGACTAAGGGTGCGTCAATCATCTGCCGCGAGGTGACGTCGGTAACCCGCAACCGTGGTACCATCCAAATTATGAAGCGAATCGTCCTGTACCTAGCGGCGGTTGCGCTTCTGGTGGGTTGCTCGTCAATGACGTCGCCAACCGGTCCACAAACCGAGGCGATTCACGGCGATTTTTTTGAACGCCCGTGGTCACATAGCCGCTTTCTTGCGTCGAATGGTTTCAATCATCTTGCCGTCAAGATCACGTTTCAGGCTGACTACAACGATTGGTTGTGGATAGAAGTCTGGGACGGGTCGCGAATGATTGGGCAGACGATCGCAAAAGGATATTTCGATCCAACAAAGCGGCTCGAGGTAGATGTCGTGCATGGCGAGACCTACGAAGTACGCGTGTGGACAGACAAGTGCTGTACGCGTTACGAAGGTGTGCTCATATGGAGCTAGTGATGATGCCGGCGCGGGACTGAAGGTCCCAAGCCGGCGATCGGATTACTGTTGCCTGATCGTGATCGGCACGGTGCCAATCACGATCTTCGTCTCGCGATAGCCACCGCCAGTCGCGTCCACATGGAAATAGATCGTGGATGATCCCGCGCCGGTTCCCGGAGAGTTCAGTTGAACCCAAGAAGCCGCCGGTTCTGCGCGATAAGCATTCCATGAACATCCCCACCGCGTGTCTAGGTACACGGCAAAGTAACCTCCCCCGCTGGATACATCTACGACCGACGCTGGACTCGTCCAGAAATTGCAGGCCGACCAACCTTCCACGGGCATCTCGTCCCGCACGCGATCGAAGAAGGTCCTCTCGCCTGCCGACAAACGGTCGTAGAAGGACTGGGAGCCGAGGTCGTGACCGGCGCGCGTATGGAAGGTCCAGGCGGTCGCACCATATCGCTTGGAGTTGTGAAGCGCCAAGAGATGGTGGTTTTCATCCGGGTCGTCCTGCCACGCCTGCGGTTCTTGCAGGTACACCCGAACGTTCCAAGGCCAGTAGTACCACATGTTCTGAATGATCCATGGTGTGCGCCAGCTGTACCAATCCGAGTATCTCGGATCGTGGAATGCCGCCAGATCCAATCCAAGATTGACTTGCATCGCTGCCGTGCCGATGCCATCCTCCCCAGAGACCCCAGTATTTGAGGCTGTCACGATTCGGCTGGGATCGGCGGACTTGATCATGTTCCTCGCATCTTGAGTGTCACCCAAGCTGAGGAACTGCTCCGGACGATCCTCGAGGTCTCGCTCATTTTCGATGTCGATCACGATGTGGTGGAAATCCCGTAGTTCATTTGCAGCCGAGACCAGCGCGGCCTTGTACTCGGGGACTTCCATGTTGAACCTTGCGAACGAGACGTCAACGACGAGACCTTCATCGTAGGCTATCTGAAGGATCGCGCGCAGAACGGCCAGACGGCTCGAGTTCAAGGTTCCGTTTGAGTTGAACAGATTATTCCCGAACTGCCAGTTCGGAAAGATCCTAACTCCATCGATGTAGTGCGCCCGTAGAAACTGGAAATCCGATCTCAACGAACTCGGATTCCTGTCATAGGCACGCATGGCGTCGAAGAAACTCACGAAGATGAGGAATTTCGAACCCTCCCCCTTGACGAAGTGATCGGTTTCGAGGCGAAGGGCCGGGGCTGGCTCCTGTGCCAGCACTGCGGCACCGGTGACGAGAGTCAAAGCCATGCTAAGCGCGGCGGCAAGAACACAACGTCCACGTCTCATATGAGGCCTCCTTAAACAAGCCCGACGTGCTGCAACTCCACAATCGGAGCCTGTACATAACTGATTGGCGTGATTTCCTAATCTTCTGTAGGGAATGTGCCAGCCGCGCACACGCAAGGTCGCCGTGTATGCGGCAGCGCCTACGAGTTCTCGACGAGAAGGGCCGATTCAGCGGCGGCAAGTCACTGGGAAGTCATTACTCACATCGGCACGGACCTGGGGGCATGGAGTGGCAACCTGATAGCACGCGTCGCCAGTGTGCCCGCTCAGCTAGCGAAGGGACACAATCAGGATTGGCGGCCCCCACCTTTGGGGGGTTGACGGGATTTGCAGTACGGTCCGACCGGCATTCATGTACTCGGCATATCGCGAGAGGTCGACAGCGCTGATCACGAGATAGTCGACACGCGACGTGTACCAGTCCGCGGGGTGCTCGAGCATCAGTTCGCCGGCCATGACCTTGAATCCCGCTGCGTCCAGATAGGTCGGACCGTTGTTCTCGACGGCCAGGCGCGTGCCCTTCGGGGTATTCGCCTTCAACCATTCGGCGGCGATCGTGCGCGTATCCGGCCGTTTCAGGTGATCAAGCCAGCTGACGGTCTCTGCGATTGGCGACAACACGAGCACCGCGACGACCGTAGTCGCCAGCAGAGGCCCGTAGGCCGGGCGCCTCAGCGCCGGAAGTCGCCGGAGAGCCGCGACGATCTCGAGCGCGCCAACCGCGGTAAAGAGACACAACAGCGGCACGAGCGGCAGCGCGTAACGGCCGAACACGTGTGAGTGCGACGAAATCACGTAGAAGTATGCGAAGGCAAACAGTACGATCGGAAACGCGGTAATGCGCGTGCGCGGACGCCAGAGCAGCAACGCGATCCCGACGAGGCCGAGCGGCACCCAGAAGCGCGACCAGCCGGGCGAGAGGTGCTTCAGATACAGCAGCCAGGCGGGATCGCCCGCCGGTGCAGGAGCGGCGAATCGCGCGAACTGCGCGGCGAAACCGTCGAGGAACGCCGGCATGTCGAGCACGGTATAGGGGGCCGCGAGCAGGAACGCCACCGCCGCCGCGCCGATGGCCGCGCCAAGCTTCCGCGCGCGGTCAGGCGCCGCGCGTTCTGTCAGCACCCACGCCGCGAGGAGCGCGACGATCGCGACGCCACCGGTGTACTTCGCTGCAGCGGCAAACCCGCAGATCGCGCCCGCCCAGGCGAACGCGCGGACCGTGCCGAGCCGCATGGCGCGGACGGTCATCCACATGGCGAGCGTCGTCAGCGCGGTCATCGGCACATCCGTCAGGACAAAGTGCGATTCGCGTACGTGCATCGGCCGTACGGCTAACTGTGCCGCCGCGAGCAAACCGGCTGCGCGCGATACCGCTTCCGATCCCAGCCGGTACGTCAGCCACACGGTAGCAACGCCGAGCAACGCCGCCGCCGTCCGGCTCATCGAGTAGATCGCCTCGATCGTGAATCCATCGAGCGAGCGCCACTCCCCGTTCAGCGCACCCCACAGGAATCGAACGATCGCGAGCACCGCGTGGAAGTAGATGACGAGCGTCGGGTAATCGAAGACGTGCGGGTTCCAGTCGCCCGTGCGAAGGATTCGGATCGCGCGATCGACGACCTGCGGCTCGTCGATGCCGACGGCATGCGGAACCCCGGCCATGAGGAACCAGAGCCGCGCGGCGGCCGCCGCGGCGAGGATGACAAGCAGTGCGGTCCGGCGCATGCAGGGGTGCCTGCGCAGGATATCACTTGCACTATGATCGCGTGATGGCCCACGCCTTCACGATTGGCGTCGAGGAGGAGTTCCAGATCATCGATCCCGAAACCAGCGAGCTGCGCTCGCACGTGTCCGAGCTGTTGACCGCAGGCGCGCCCGCACTCGGCGATCAGATCAAGCGCGAACTCCACCAGTCGATCGTGGAAGTGGGCACGCGCATCTGCGCAAACGTGACGGAACTCGAGGCCGAAGTGTGCCGGATCCGGCGGGAGCTCTCGCAGAGCGCCGACACCGTCGGTCTGCGCATCGCCGCCGCCGGCACGCATCCGTTCTCGAAGTGGAAGGACCAGGTCCTCTCTCCAGGGGAACGCTACGAGAACATCGTCGAAGAGCTGCAACAGCTCGCGCGATCGCTGCTCATCTTCGGGCTGCACATCCATGTCGCCGTGCCCGATCGCACGAGCACCATCGAGCTCCTGAACGAAGCGCGTTATTTCCTGCCGCACCTGCTCGCCCTCTCGACGAGCTCCCCGTTCTGGCAGGGACGCGACACCGGATTGAAGTCCTACCGCACCGCCGTGTTCCGCCGGTTTCCGCGCAGCGGCATCCCCGACGAGTTCGACTCGTGGAGCGAGTACGAGGAGTACCTGAACACGCTCGTCGAGCTGCACTGCATCGACGACGCAAAGAAGGTGTGGTGGGATCTGCGGCCGCACCCGATCTTCGGGACGCTGGAGTTTCGCATCTGCGACGTGCCGACCGATCCGCACGTCACCATCGCGCTCGCCGCGCTCGCGCAGGCGCTCGTCGTCAAACTCTATCGTCTTCGCCGCAGCAATCTCGGCTTCCGCATTTATTCACGCGCGTTCGTCGAGGAGAACAAGTGGCGCGCCGCGCGCTACGGCATCGACGGGCGCCTGATCGACTTCGGCAAGCGGCAGGAGGTCCCGATGCGCGACCTCGCGCTGGAGCTGCTCGCATTCGTCGACGACGTGGTCGACGAGCTGGGGAGCCGGAAGGCGCTCTCGTACGTGCACCGGATCGTCGCCGAAGGCACCAGCGCCGATCGACAACTCCAGGTCTACAAGCAGACCGGGGATCTTCGCGCGGTTGTCCGCTGGCTCGTCGACGAGACGCGCGCGGGTCACGCCCAGCCTGCGGCCAGTCGGTACCGCCCGGAAATTGGCATGAGCGCGAGCGAGCACAGCGAGGCGAGCCACGCGAGCGGAGCGGGGCCTGGGGCCCCCGCGAGCGAGCGTGCCGGGGGGTCCGGCGGGGCAAAGCCCCCCGGAAAGAAATGAAGGTCGGACTTCTCTGCGGCCGCGAGTATTCGTTTCCTCCAGCCTTCATCGACAGGGTCAACGCCGCGGGCGCAGCGCACGGGATCACCGCTGAAATGGTGTCGCTCACCGGGACGCGGATGGGCGACGGCTCCGGTTACCGCGTCATCGTCGATCGCATCTCGCACGAGGTGGAGTACTACCGCGCCTTCCTGAAGCACGCCGTCCTCGAAGGCACCTATATCATCAACAACCCGTTCTGGTGGACGGCGGACGACAAGTTCTTCAACTACGCCGTCGCGCAGCGACTCGGCGTCGCGGTGCCGAAGACGGTAGTCCTGCCGCAGAAGTCCTACCCTGCCGACGTTGATATCACGTCCGAGTCGCTGCGAAACCTGGGATATCCGATCGACTGGGACGGGATGCTCGATTACGTCGGGCGGCCCGCGATCCTGAAGCCGTACTCCGGCGGCGGGTGGAAGCACGTGTACAAGGTTCGTAACAAGGAGGAGCTGCTCGCGGCCTACGACCACACCGGCCCGTACTGCATGACGCTGCAGCAGTTCATCAACTTCGACAAGTACGTCCGCTGCTTCACGTTCGGCAAGACGGACATCACGCCAGTGCGCTACGACGTGACGGAACGCCGCTACCTGGTCGAGCACGAATACCTGGATTCCGACATCGGCGCGCGCATCGTCCGCGACGCGCAGACGCTGAACAAGGCGCTCGGTTACGAGATGAACACGATCGAGTTCGCCGTCCAGGACGGCGTGCCGTATGCCATCGATTTCCTGAACCCGGCGCCGGACTTCGAGCGCGATCGCATCACGCCGCATTATTTCGAGCTGGTGCTCGAGAAGATGACGAACCTGGTGATCGACCGCGCGCTCAGCGGGAAGCCGTCACAGTCGTGGCCGCGATGGACGCAGATGACCGGATTGTCGGACGGGGGCCCCATCTGACGGATCCGATCCACGCGTGGCACACGCTCGTCCGCGAGAATGCCAATCCGGATCTGTGCGGCAGCCTGGCGGCACGGATGCAGGAGCGGCGGCTCACGTTCGGAGGTCGCCTGCTCTGCCCGTTCCTGCGGCCGTTCTTTCTCGATCCGCGTGACGAGGCGCGCGTGAAGGACGCGGCGGAGATGCTCTGGCGCCTGGGCGAACGCGTGGCCAACGTCGCGGCGGGCGACGCACTGCTGCTGGAGCACCTTGGGTTGAACGACGACGAAATCCGGCTGGCCCAGATCGATCCGGGGTACGACATTGCCAGCACCGCCGGGCGCGCCGACGCGTTCATTCTGCCGGACTCGCTGCAATTCGCGGAGTACAACGCGGAGTCGCCGGCCGGTCCTGGGTACAGTCAGCGCCTGTCGGAGCTCTTCGACGAAGAGCCGCTGATGGACCGGTTCAAACAACGCTTCGACGTGCGCTACTACACGCCCATCACGGCGTTACTTGAGGCGTTGCTCCAGAGCTACGCGCAATGGGGTGGCATCGAGCGTTCGCCTCGCATCGCGATCGTCGACTGGAGCGAAGTGCCGACGTGGAGCGAGTTCGAGCTGCTGCGCGACGCTTTCACGTCGGCGGGCATTCCGACCGTCGTCGCCGATCCACGCGATCTGGTCTTCGACAGGGCGCGCGGACTGTTCGCCGAGGGGGAGCGCATAGATCTCGTGTACCGCCGCGTGCTGATCAACGACATCGTCGCGCGGCCCGACGAGTGCCGGGCGCTCATCGACGCCTACACCGCGCACGCGGTCTGCGTCGCGAACACCCTGCGCTGCAAGATCGCGCACAAGAAATCGTTCTTCGCCGTCCTGACGGACGAGCGCTATGCGTCGCTCTTCACGGCCTCCGAGCGAGAGATGATTGCCGCCCACATCCCCTGGACTCGCATCGTGCAGGCGGATCGTGCGGACGACATCCGCCGGCGCCGTGACTGCCTGGTGCTCAAGCCAAACGACGAGTACGGCGGCACGGGCGTCACCCTCGGCTGGGAAACGTCGGAGCGGGCGTGGGACGACGCGATTGCGCGCGCCCTGCGAGAGTCCGACGAGGTGGAGCGCCCGTGGATCGTGCAGGAGCGCATCAACGTGCGGCGTGAGATCTTCCCGGTCTGCGAGAGCACCGGCGTCTTCGAGCGGGAGATGCTCGTCGATTTTGCCCCTTACCTGTTTCGCGGCCGCATGGCGGGATTCCTGACACGCCTGAGCGCCACCGGGCTCGCGAACGTCACTTCCGGCGGAGGGCAGGTGCCCGCCTTCATCGTGCAATCGAGGGATTAGCCATCGTGCGTGTGTTCGGACCCTTTTCGCCGGAGCTGGAGCCCGGTGCGCGTAATGCCGTGGAAGTCTGCCTGGCGATCAAGCCCGGCGAGTGTGTGGCGCTGATAGCAGACGAGGCGAGCAAAGAAGTCGCCGCCAGCATCGCCGCCGCGCTGGACCGTGCCGGCGCGGCCGGCGATCGCGTCCTGATCGAGCAGGTGGCCACCCGTCCGCTCATGAAGGCGCCGCGCGAAGTGCTCGAGGCACTGGAAGGCTGCGATGCCGGCATCCTGTGCGTGCAGCCGCAGCAGGGAGAGCTTGGCGCGCGGATGGCCATCGTCGCAACGGTCGAACGGCGCCAAATCCGCTACGCCCACATGGTCGGCGTCACGCCCGAGATCATGAAGCAGGGCATGCGCGCCGACTATCGCCTAGTCGATCGACTCAGCACGAGGCTGTGCGAGCGGATGCGGACCGCAACGTCCCTGCGAGTGAAAACCCCGTTCGGCACCTCGCTCACGGCCACGTTCGACCCCGCCCTCCAGTGGATCAAGACGAGCGGCCTGATCAGCACGCGCTACTGGTCGAATCTTCCCGCCGGCGAGGTGTTCACCACGCCGGCGTCCGTGGACGGCGTCTTCGTCTGCAACGGCACCGCGGGGGATTACTTCGGCCCGAAGTACGGCGACCTCGCGCCGACGCCGCTGACGCTCGAGATTTCAGGAGGACGCCTCGTCTCGGCGCGTTGCGATCGCCGGGAGCTGGAAGAGGAATTCTGGAGCTATTGCCACACCGATCGGTTCAGCGATCGCGTGGGCGAGCTGGCATTCGGCACCAACGTCGCGCTGAGCGACATGATCGGCATCCTGCTGCAGGACGAAAAAGTACCCGGCGTGCACGTGGCGTTTGGCGATCCGTACGGCAGCCAGACGGGCGCGGACTGGAAATCAAGGACGCACATCGACGTCCTCACCCGCGATTGCGACGTGTGGATCGACGACATGCAGATCATTGCCCACGGCCATTATCAGCTCGAGCGACTGGGACTTGACGGATGACGCGCGACCCTGTCCTCTGCCCTCTGCCCGACTGCTACACGTAATTCATGTATTCCCACATCATGTGGCGCCAGTACGGCCAGTCGTGGCCCCCCTGCGGTCCCCAGTCGTCGAGACTGTGACGCACGCCGCGGCTCGCCAGGATCCCGGAGAGCCGATAGGCCTCTTCGGGGTGTTCCCATGGGCCCGTGCCCGTGGCGATATGGATGTCGCAGCTCGCGAGATGGTGCAGCGTCCATTCGTCGGACATGTTCGCCATGTAGTCAACGGGATTATTGAAATAGAAGTTGTCGTCGTAGTCGCCGAGCATGAACTGCTTCATGTCGTACACGCCTGACAGCGCGAAACAGCGCTTCACCGCGTCCGGGTGCTTCAACAGCGTGTTCACCGCGTGGTAGCCGCCGAGCGACGCACCCATCGTCCAGATGCCGACGTCGTGGCTGCCGCAGTGGGCGCGAATGAACGGAAAGACTTCCTGCGCGATATATTGATCGTACTGGGCCTGCATGTAGCTGCGGTGGCGCGGGTGCGCGCCGTTGTTGCCGAACGAGTCGCGATGATTGGTGTTGACGCAGAACACCTTCACGCGTCCGGCATTGATCGCGCCCGACATCGCGTCGATCACTCCCTGCCGTTCGTATTCCCACTCGTCGCCGCCGGTCGTGGGAAACGCGATCATCGGCGGCCCGTAGTGCCCGTGCACGACCACGCCCATGTCGCGGCGCAGTCGATCGGAGTACCAGTAGTGCGCTTCGCGATGCATCGCGTAGAAGTCTAATGGAAAAGCATTCGTTCGAAGTGTGGTCGCCGCAGCTGCGCAACCGCCGCGGCGTCGACGTCTATCTTCCCGCGTCGTACTCCGAAGGACGCCGCCGCTATCCCACTGTGTACATGCAGGACGGACAGAATCTTTCCGATCCATCGATCGCGTTCGGCGGCACAACGTGGCGTCTCGACGACGGCCTGTACTGGCTCGCGCAACGCGGCATCGAGCCGATCGTGGTCGGCCTTTACAACACCGCAGGACGCCTTGCCGAGTACAGCCCCTTCGCCGATCCGAAACATGGCGGCGGCGATGGCGATCGCTACGCGCGGTTCCTAATCGACACGGTCAAGCCGCGGATCGATGGCGAGTTCCGCACCAGGAAGGATCGCGACGACTCGGTGATTGCCGGCTCGTCGATGGGAGGCCTGATCAGCCTCTATACGTTCTTCCGCCGCCCGTCACCGTTCGGCCGCGCGCTGGTGATGAGCCCGTCGATCTGGTTTGGCGCAGGTGCGATCCTCCCGTTCATCGAACGCGCGAGGACGCCGCGCGGGAAGTTGTATCTGGATGTGGGGACGTCAGAAGGAGCGGAAACGCTGAACAACGCGCGTGCGACGAATCGCGTGCTGCGGCGCAAGGGCTACCGCCGCGAAAACCTGTGGTACCTCGAATCGGAAGGGGCGCGCCACAGCGAGTCGGACTGGGCGTGGCGCTGGCCGCAGGCGCTGCAGTTTCTGCTCACCGCCCGCTGAGCCACGGCATCTTCCGCTCCGGCTCGTCCGCGTGGACGAGCGTCCAGATCTCGAACCGCCAGAGCCGCACGCACTCCGGGCACCACGTGAGATAGTACGCGTCGAGCGTCCCTCGCAGTTCGGTGCCCCCCTGGCACTTCGGACAAATCAACGTCACAGCCATGAGTGTTTGTACGGATTCCTGACGCGGTTCGGTGCCGCAACGACCAATATCGATGTCCTCCGCATGGGTCGTGCCGTCGCAGACACTCATCCGTGGCACGGGACTGGCAGGCCTTCCGTCGGACTCGCGCGTGCCGACTCGACCATAATGAACAAACGACAAGCTATCGAAGAAGATGGCCGCGAAGTACTTGCATTGCTGCGCGGATGCCGTCAGACCATCAACGTCGTGCTCGTCGCACTGACGGACGGGGTTGAATTGGAGGTTTGGGCCGATGGCTTGCTGCGGCGTCGCTCCCGGTTCCTCCGCGACACCGAAGCGCGGAAGTACTCCGATCGGCTCGCCGTGCGGCTCGGACGCCGCGGCTACAACAAAGTGGTGATGCGATGAAGTCCGCGCGCCGGCAGCCGCTGGTGCTGCTCGCCGAGGACTTCGAAGACGCACGCGATCTCTATCGCGACTACCTGGAGTTCTCCGGGTTCAGCGTGAAGACCGCGTCGAACGGCCGCGAGGCCATCGAACAGGCGATCGCGCTGCAGCCCGACGTCATCCTGATGGATGCGAGCATGCCGGTGCTCGACGGCTGGCAGGCAACGCGCGAGCTGAAAACCAATCCCGTCACGCAGCACATCCCCGTGCTCGCGCTGACGGCGCATGCATTCGACGACGCGCGGCAGCAGGCGCAGGCGGTGGGATGCGACGGCTTCGTCACAAAGCCGTGCCTGCCCGACGATCTCGTCTTGAAGGTCCGCGCGACGCTGGACGGCGGAAAGAAAAAGAAACGGCCCTAGACTTCGGCCTCGGACCCCGTCTGTCGCTGTGAGAACGCCGCATACAGCATCGTCAGCGCCGTGTACAGCACGACCACGATGACGAGCCACCGGACGGTCTTGAGGTTGAGGTTCTTCACGATCGTCGCTGCGACGATCACGCCTGGAATCCCTCCAACCGCAAGACCAAGCGCAACGCGCAGGCTGTAAGCGCGCTCCTTGATGAATTTCAGGCTGCCGACGGGCATCAGGAAGGCGCACGATCCCATCATGATCGGGAACGCCGTCGTCTCGCTCATGCCGAGCAGGCTGACCAGGATCATGCAGGGGGCGTAAAGACCGATTCCGAGCGACATCAACGCGCCGAGCAGGAAATTGCCGGCGACCGCGATGACGAGCTTCACACCGGTCACGCCGATTTCGGTGGACCCGGCGGGAAACAGGCCGAGGTTCCGCATCGTGAAGAAAATCGCAGCCGCGAGCAGCGCGGCGCCCATCCCGATTTGCACCTTGCGCTTCGACCAGCCCGCGACGATGCCGGCCCCCAGCCACGCACCCGCGACGGCCGCCGCAATCATCGAGATCAGCGTGACCACGTCAACCGGAATGACCGAGATGTAGAAGAAAGCCTGCGTGACGGTCGGCAGCGTGTGTCCCGCGTTCAGCGTGCCGGGGATGATGCGATCGGGCACCATCCGGAACGCGCGGAACATCGAGGTCGTCGTGGCGAACGACCCGATGCCGAGCGTATCGAAGAAGTTCGTGATGCCGCCAACGCCGAGAGAGAGGGGCGTTGGAAAACGGGCGTCGGTCGCGGGTGACGCGGCGGCGCCCCGCTCGCCGCGGATTGTCGCGATGATCCTTCCCCACCCGCCGACGAAGATCGCCGTCAACACACCAAGAGCCACGAGCAGCGCTGAAATCGGGTTCATGCGCCGCTAGCTTACACGGTTTTCATGGGAGAATGCGCCGGTGAAAACGTTTACCGCGGCCGCTCTGGCGCTCCTGCCGATCGTGGCCGTTGCGCCGGCAGACTACCGCTGGGAAGCGCAGGCCAGCGGCGTCACCGCGCGGCTGCGCGGCGTCAGCGCGGTCAGCGATCGCGTGGCATGGGCCAGCGGCGCGAACGGCACCGTGCTGCGCACGGCGGCTGGCGGCACGACGTGGGTGAAGCTGACCGTTCCCGACGCAGACAAGCTCGATTTCCGCGACGTCGATGCGATCGACGAGAAGACCGCGTACATCCTGAGCATCGGATCCGGCGCGGCGTCGCGAATCTATAAGACCATCGATGCCGGCGTCACATGGACGCTGCAGTTCACCAACGAAGAGCCAAAAGGATTCCTCGACGCGATGGCCTTCTGGGACGAGCGCAGTGGCCTCGTGATGGGAGATTCGATCGATGGCCGGTTCGACATCCTGAGAACCGTGGATGGCGGCCGGCGATGGGCGCGCGCCGGCGGTCTTCCCGCCGCGTTGCCGAACGAAGGGGCGTTTGCCGGAAGCGGAACGAACGTCGCCGTGCTGCCGGGCGGCCACGCCTGGATCGGAACCGGCGCGTCGGCGCGCTGCCGCGTGCTGCACACAAAGGACTATGGCGCGACGTGGACGATCGTCGAGACGCCGATCGCCGCGTCGGCATCCGCCGGCATCTTCTCGATCGCGTTCAGGGACGCACGGCACGGTCTCGCGATCGGCGGCGATTACCGCAGGGAAAAGGATGCGATCAGCAACGCTGCCGCGACGAGCGACAGCGGGGTCACCTGGACACCCGTGACGGGTCTCGGCGGCTTTCGATCTGTGGTCGCATGGATCCCTGGGTCGCCGCGATCGTGGCTCGCGGCAGGACCTTCCGGTTCGGACGTTTCAGACGACGACGGCGCCACCTGGCGTCCCATTGCAGGCGACGGATATCACGCGTTCTCCTTCGCACGTCGAGGCAATGCGGGCTGGGGAGTCGGCGAGGGCGGACGGATCGCTAAATTGATTTGGTAATTTGGAAATGTGGAAATTTGGAAATCTCAACGGAGATCGCGGTATGAGAGCTGTGGCGCTGATGGTGCTCGGGATCCTTGTGGCTGCGCCGGTATGCGCGCAAGGGACGCAGGCGGATTACGACCGCGCGCTCGGTCTGCGGAAGAAGTACGAGGCGCTGGTGGGGAACGCCGCCGAGGCGCCGAGATGGATCGCGCGCACGCACAAGGCCTACTACCGCCGCACGATAAGAGGGGGTCACGATTTCATCCTGGCGGACGGCGACGCGAAGACGAAAGGACCGGCCTTCGACCACGCGAAGATTGCCGCGTCGCTGTCGACCGCAACTGGCAAGACCTACGCTGCCATCGAGCTGCCGTTCAACAGTTTCGGGTTCGTCGACGGCGAGCGTTCGATCCAGTTCATCGCGGAAGACGCCACGTGGCGGTGCGAGGTCGTCACCTCGTCGTGCCGGAAGGCGACACCGGCGGAAGCGCAACAGGGAGGCGGTCGCGGAGGACGCGGTGGCGGGGCCGGCGGGTTCGGCGGCCGCGGCGGCGCCGCGCAGGACGGGACGCCGCCGGTGCGGCTGTCGCCTGATGGAACGAAGGAAGCGCTGATCTGGAATTACAACGTGACCGTTCGCGACGCGGCAACGAAGAAGAACGAGATCGCGCTGAGCACGGACGGCTCCGAAGGCAACGCCTACGAGTTCGCATCAATCGCCTGGTCTCCTGATTCGAAGAAGATCGCCGCGAACCGCGTGCGTCCGAGCTATCGCCGCGAAGTCCACTACGTCGAGTCCTCGCCCGCCGACCAGCTCCAGCCGAAGCACACTGTGAACGTGTATGCGAAGCCAGGGGACGCGCTGGCGCTGCCGCAGCCGGTGATCCTCGACGTTGCGACGAAGAAGCAGCTCTGGCTCGACAACGGGCTGTTCCCGAATCCGTACGAGCTCAGTCGCTTCCAGTGGCGCAAAAACAGTCACGCGGTGACCTTTGAATACAACCAGCGCGGGCACCAGGTCTATCGCGTGCTCGAGGCGGACGCGTCGACGGGCAAGGTCCGCGCCGTCATTTCGGAAGAGCCGAAGACCTTCTTCAACTACCGTACGGCAAACGGCAACCTCGCCGATTCCGGCAAGAAGTTCCGTTACGACCTCGAAGACGGGCGTGAAGTGATCTGGATGTCCGAGCGTGACGGTTGGAACCACTTGTACATGATGGACGGCGCGACCGGGCAGGTGAAGCACCAGATCACGAAAGGCAACTGGGTCGTGCGCGCTGTGATCAAAGTAGACGAGACGGCAAAGCAGATCCTCTTCAGCGCCGGCGGCATGAACCCGGGCAAAGACCCCTATTTCCTGAACGTCTACCGGATCAATTTCGACGGCAGCGGCCTCAAGCCGCTGACGACCGGCGATGGCAACCACAACGTCGTTTTCTCGGAAGACGGCACGCTTTACGTTGACACGTGGTCGCGTGTCGACACGCCGCCGATCTCCGAGCTGCGCCGCACCAATGATGCGAGCCTTGTCATGCCGCTCGAGACGGGAGACATCGCGGCCCTGCAGGCGTCCGGCTGGAACGCGCCAGAGGTGTTCGTGTCAAAAGGGCGCGACGGAGCGACCGACGTCTGGGGCGTCATCTATCGCCCGTCGAATTTCAGCGCGTCGAAGAAGTACCCGGTCATCGAGAACATCTACGCCGGTCCCCAGGGATCGTTCGTGCCGAAGTCGTTCGCCGCCTACAACGCGATGCAATCCATCGCGGAGCTCGGCTTCATCGTCGTGCAAATCGACGGCATGGGGACCTCGAATCGATCGAAAGCGTTCCACGACGTCGCGTGGAAAAGCCTCGGCGATGCCGGCTTTCCCGATCGGATCCTCTGGCATAAGGCGGTTGCGGCGAAGTATCCGTACTACGACATCAGCCGCGTCGGCATCTACGGCACGTCCGCAGGTGGACAGAGCGCACTGGGCGGACTCCTCTTTCACGGCGACTTCTACAAAGCGGCAGTGTCCTCGTCAGGCTGCCATGACAATCGCATGGACAAGATTTGGTGGAACGAACAGTGGATGGGATGGCCGATCGGCCCCGAGTACGCGGCCGCATCGAACGTCGACAACGCGAAGAACCTGACCGGGGACCTGCTGTTGATCTACGGTGAGATGGACACGAACGTCGATCCCTCGTCGACGTTGCAGGTGGTGAATCAGCTGATCAAGAACAACAGGAACTTCGATCTGCTCGGGATTCCGGGAGCGAATCATACGTCGGGAGGGCCCTACGGCGATCACAAGCGATGGGACTTCTTCGTGCAGCACCTCCTTGGCGTGACGCCGCCACGCTGGACGGCCGCGATGAAGAGCGCAGAGACGCAGTCGGTGGCAGCCGCCGCGGACGACGAAGAGGATCCGCAGAAGTCGCCGTGGGTTACCGAATTCGAATCGCAAGCAGGCGGCGGTCGATAGCTCCCGCCGCTCCCGCCGTCAGCTCGATTACGTAGTCTCCGTGTGCGAGTCCTGAGACCGACATCTCCACGACGAGGAGCCGCTTCGCCGCATCCTCGGACAGCGGCAGTTCCACCGGCAGCGGCTTGCCCGCGTGGTCGAGCAGCCGCACCTCGCGCCGGTCGAGGGCGGTCATGACGGGCCACTCGACGCGGATGCGCTCGTTGCGGGCGAACTCGAAGCCTGCGACCGGCCGTGGCGCCGCGCGATTCGACGAGCGGAATGCCAGGGGATCGCCCAGTAACTTTCCAGGCGACGGTTCGAGCTTGACCCAGTCGTCTGCCGACGCGGCATCTCCGCTCAGCCGAACCGAAACGTGTGCGGGACGCGCCGGAACGATCAGTGGAATCGCCGCGGCAAATGTCCCCGGCTCGATGCGGCCGCGTGCGGTGCCGATCGTCTCACCGGCATCACCGACGGCAGATACTTCGACGCCGGCGCCGTCCTTCCAGCGTCCTGCCTGGATCGACGCTGCGGACAACTCGGCTACAACCGTGTAGCCGGAGCCGGACGCCGCAACGTAGATGCCGAACGGACGCGAGGCACGTTCCAGGACGGTCAGGGCCTTTTCGACGGGCGTGGCTACCGCCACGGCGGAAGATGCGGCGGCAGCGACCGTGGGAGAGGACGCGGACGCGGCGCCGGACGCGAGCGCGGCGATCTCTTCCCGCGTCGGCGCGCGATACTGCCGCCGCGCGCGAATCGGATTGCCGTTGGCCTTGTATCGCACCTTGATGTTGCGGATCCCGCCGTCCCAGGTGGTATTGGTCGTGTAGTAGCCGAGCACGTAATACGCGGCGAGGTCGTCGGCAATGCGCTTCATTCCCGTATTCAGGTCGTTCGTATTCACGATGGCGATCCCGTCGGTTTCCGACGCCACCGATTTCAAATCGTCCGTCGCGTTTTGCGCTGCGCGGAGGCCGCCGATCGTGGCAGGCGCCTGCAGGCCGCCGGGCGTGATCGGATAAAACGACACATTCTGTTTCCTGGCGTCGCGCAGCAGCTCCCGGTAGCGCGAGTCGAAATCGATGTTCGCCAGGCGCTGGGACTCCGCCGTGCAGTAGGCCTCATCCGCCTCGGGCTGCGCGCGATCGGCGGTGCCGATGCGGCCACCGGCAATCTTGACTCGCGGCAATGCCGGACCTCTCGCCTCGAGCAGCGATCGATCGGGACGCCAGCGCGGCAGCAGGTCCGTGACGAGAATCACGCTCTTACGTTCCTGGCGGATGGAACCGAGCTGCTCGACCAGGCTCTCGAGCGTCGAGTAAGTGGCATCGGCGCGGTGCAGCCGTTTCAAGCGGTCGATCAGCGCCGGGTCGCTCGGACATCCGAACAGCTGATCCGCTTCGTCTTTGTCGATGATGGAGGAGCGGAACAGGTCCGCGATCTGGGATTTGGTGACGATACTCGCCCGCTGCAGCACCAGGTCTTTCACCGAATTGCGCGAGGTCAAAAACCCGTACAAATCCTGCGGACTGAGGATGCGATCGAGAAAATTGGTGAGCGGCTGGTGCATGTAGCTGATGTCCGGCGTTGGGCTGAACGCGCCGCCCGATTCGCTGAACGCCATGTCGACGAAGATCACGAACACGCGGTTCCGCGGATCCGCCGCCATGTCGAAGCCCTCGCGCTGCGAGCGTGGATCGCGGCGTTCGACATCGGGTGTGAACGCCGCGAACTTCACGAAATCGAAGCTCTCGATCTTCTGTGGCTTCCCGTCTTCGAGCACTTCGAAGTCCTCGGCCTCGAGGTCCTCGACAATCCTGCCGTCCTGGATCGGATACGCGTCGACGCGCACGAAATGCGTGCCGCCCCGAAACACGGGCCGCTGTTGCGCTTGCGTAGCCCCTCGACCTTGCTCGGGACTACCCTGAGGCTCTCGAAGGGTAGGTTTGGACTGCCCTGACTGCTGTGTGAGCGCGGGGAACGTCAGGAACCCGATCATCGCTGCGGCGATCGCATTGCGCATGAAAACCTCGGTTACTTCACTCGACACGCCAGGACCTTTCGTTCGGTTGACCCACCCGTCGCGGCCGTCAACTCGACAAGGTAATCCCCGCGCCCGAGCGCCGTGAAGGATAACTCGGTTACCGCGTGCTGGCCGTCCGCGGCGCTCACCAGGACCGACGACACGCGATGCTTGAGTGGCTGCCCCATCCGGTCGAGCAGGCGCGCGTCGGCCGTGTCCACTTTGCCGAGCAGCGGCCAATCGAGGCGCAGTTTTTCTTCTCGCGTGAATTCGAAGAGTGCCACTGGTATCGCGAGCCCCCGCGGTCCCGAGCGATAGCCGATCGGATCCCCGATGACATGGCCGGAGTCGGCGGCAAGGGACGACCGCTCGACCAGCGACTCTCCTTCAGCGCGCAAACGAACGAGCACCTTCGACGGTCGCGCGCCTCCGAGCGGTACGCGTAGCACCGCTCTTCCATTCGGCGGCAGGCGTCCGCGCCCGACGGCGGCCGCATCGCCCGTCTCCGTATCCGCGATCACTTCGAGCGCTGCCCCTTCGCTCCATCTTCCCGCGTCTACCGCGACCGGCGGCACTTCGACGACAACCGTCAGCATCGGACCTGCGACGGCCGCATAGGTATAGAACTGCGCCGACGGTCGCGCGTGACTCAGTGCGTCGAGCGCGGCGACCACGTGTGGCGGGACGATGGTCAGCGGCTTCGTCGCCGGCGCCGCCATCGTCTTCATGTCTTTCCTGGATGGCGCGCGATAGAACGGGCGCGCGCGGACGACAGCGCCGCCTTTCGCGAGCCTCACCTGGATTTTCCGGATATGTCCGTCCGCCTTCGCATTCGTCGTGTAGTACCCGAGCAAGTAATGCGACGTGGCGTCCGCGACGATGCGGCGCAGGCCTCCTGCAATGTCGGATTCGGCGGAAATCATCAGTCCGTCGGTGCCCGCGGCCAGGCTGCCGAGCCCCCCATCCACGTGGACGCGCGTCATCGGCGCGGTGCGCGCGTACACGCTGTCGCGAGCGAACCCGGGCAGCGCCGGGATCAGCTTCGGGACCGCCACCGGATAGAACGCGACGTTCGACGCGCGCGCGAGGCCGATCAGATCGTCGAACCGGTGGCCGAAGTCGGTTTCCGCTAGCCGGCGAAGCTCGGACTTGCAAAACCGGTCGTGCATGTCGCTGGCGGCCGGCACGCGCTGTATGCGTCCGTTGACGAGGCCGGTTTGCGGCATCTCGATCGATCGCCGTTCCGCGAGCCGACGATCGGGTGGCTGCCGGTTCAAGCCGTTCGATACGAACACGATGCTGGTGCGATCTTCGCGCACCTGCCCGAGCAGCCGTACGAGCCCTTGGAGGAGCTCATAGTTCTCGTCCGCGCGGATGCGCGGCTGCAGCCCCTCGAATCCGCACCCGAGAAGCACGGCGCTCTGCTCGCTGAGGACCGGCGTGATCCATTCCGGCGTGTCGAGCTCGCGCTGGATCTCGGAGAGGCGCTTTCCGATCACGAGATCCGACCACGGGCGATCGGTCGTGATCAGCGCGAGCAGATCACGCGGCGTCACTTCGGTCTCGAGGAAACGGACGAGGGAGTCGCGCACGTCCGGCCACTGCCGTCGATCGAACGACTCGCGGTCGATCACAAAGAGGATCACCCGGTAACGGGCGTCCGCGGCGAGCTCCAGGCCTTCGCGGGCCGAGATGTGCGACCCGCGGTCGTCATCGGGCAGCGCGTCGAACGGCACGAAGTCCGCCGACGCGACCGACTGCGGCTTGCCGTCTTCGGAGAGCTCGAAGTCCTCCGCCGTGAGCCCTTCGATGATTTTCCCGTCGTGCGTTGGGTAAGCATCTACCCGGACGTACTGCGTACCGCCGCGGAACACAGGCGGCCGCTGCGGCTGTGGCTGCGAGGCAGGCTGCGGCTGCGGGGGCTGCTGCGCTCCCAGGCCGAGTAACGCGATCGCGGCAACCAGCCGGAGGCCCACTGCTTGTCTCTGAACAGGAGAAACAGGAGATCAAGAGAGATTCTTCAGAAGAAATTCTCCTGATCTCTCGATCCTCCTGCGAAAACTGCTTACTGCTTACTGCTTACTGTTTACTGTTTACTGCTCACTGTTTACTGCCTTCCACCCGGCTTTGACAGGGAGCGATAGTACTGCTCGACCAGCTTGCGGTACTGCTCCGGCACGTCGTCGGTCCCCGAGAGAAACACGTTCGTGTTCGTCTCGAGACGGCGGCGCAGCGTGTACTCGAAACGTTTGATGTTGTCCGTCACGGACTGCTCGAGGCGGCCGACGGTCTCGGGGTTCGCGTAGATGCTCTCGTCATCGAGCTTCCGCAGCCCCTTGATGATCTCGTCGAGCTCCTTCGCGTCGATCTTCTGCTGGCCGAGAAGACGGCGCAACTGCTCCGCGTCCGCCGCGCGCTGGCGCGCCTCGCCGCGGAACTGGCGCGTCTGCTCCGAGGAGAAGCGTCCGGGCATCGGGCGCGCATCGCCAAGTGAACCCCCCTGCGGATTCATCATCGCGCTTTGTGTATCCCCCTGTCCGTTGCGCCCGCCGCCGCGACCGTCTTGCTGACCCCGCTGCCCCTGCGCGTCACCCTGGCCCTGACCTTGTCCTTGTCCTTGTCCTTGCCCTTGTCCTCGGCCTTGCTGCCCCTGTTGCCCCTGCTGGCCCTGTTGACCCGGCTGTCCCTGCTGTCCCGGTTGCTGGCCGCGCTGGTTTGTCTGCCCTTGCCTTTCCGTATTCCTTCTTCCGTCTTCCGTATTCCTTCTTCCGTCTTCCGTATTCTTTCTTCCGTCTTCCGTATTCTTTCTTCCGTCTTCCTGCTGGCGCATGCGCTCGCCGAGGGACTGCATTCCCTGTGCGAGCTGGCGCGCCTTGTCGAGCGCCTGCGCGTTCGGATCCGCTTTCGTGTTGCCGACGGCGCCTCGCGCCTCCGAGATCTTCTTCTTCAGATCTTCGAGGTTGTTCTGGATGTCGCGATCGAAGGCAGCGACGTCAGACGTCTGGCTGCCGCCGCGCAGCATCGATTCCGAATAGCGAATCTTGTCGCGAATGCGCTTGTCGCGGATGGCGTTCGCCGCGTCGGTCAGCTTGCGCGAGGCGTCGCGCTCGTTCTTGAACATGTCGCCAGCGGTGCGATCCAGCTGCTTTTCGAGTTGATCGACTTTGCCGGCGAGTTGGTTCTTGCGCTCCGAGAGCTGCTGCGCCTTCTCCTGGCGCCCTGCCCCCTGCTGATCCAGCTTCGACACGTCTTCCTGGATCTGCTGCTGTTCCCGCGCCATCGCTTCGGCCTGGCGCAGAGCGTCCTCGACGTCGCGGCCGGTGCGCGCCGACTGTGATTGCTGCAGCTGACGCTCCGCCTGCTTCAGCTGCTCCATCGCGCTCGTCGCCGCGGCGGCCGAATTGGGATCGCCGTTCGCCGCGGCCTGCCGCATCGCGTCCGCCGCCTGCTGTAACTGGCGCGCGGCCTGCTGCAGCTGCGGACGGTTCTCTTCACGCGCGAGCTTTTCGAGCTGGCGGGCCGCTTCCTCTGCCTGCTCCGCGAGCGCGCGCTGCGCGTCGCCGCCACCCTGACCCTGCTGCTGCGACGCGCGACGGCGCTGGCGCTCCGCCTCCTGCTCCTGCCGCCGCGCCAGCTCCTTCAACTTCTCCGCCAGCTCGTCGATCTTCTGGTCCGCCTGCGCCTGCGAGGCGCGCTGCGCGGTCTCGTACTGGTTGGCCATCTTGTCGACTTCGAGCTCGAACAAGTCCGCCAGTTCCTCCGCCATCTGCTGGCCGCCGCCACCGCCGCCCCCCTGCTGCTGGTTTGCGCTTACTTCCAGTTCGTACTCTTCTTCGGCTTTCTGGAGGTACTCGAGCGCCTTGTGCTCGGACGGCAACGCCTGATCGGGGGCCGCGGCCTTCAACTTGCCCTCGGCGGTCTGCATTTCGGGGACGCTCTGCTTCAACAGGTCAGTGATCTTCTTGAAACGCTCCGCCTGGTTGCCGACGCGACCGGCGAAATTCGCGAGCAGCTCGTTGACGCTGTTGCGCAACCGCTCCTGCATCAGCCCGACGACAACGGAGCTTTGCTTCACCTTGTCGGGTCCGGCGCTCTTGCGATCGCGCTGGATGTTGAACGTCGCGGCGATAATCTGCCGTTCCTGCTCCGAGAGCTTTCCGACCTGGTCGTTCTGCTGCCCGCCGCCTCCGCCGCCCCCCTGCGATTCCGCCTTCCTGAAATCTTTCTGCAGCGGGCGAACGCGGACGAAATACATGTCGCTGAGCGCTTTCTGGGATCCGGCGACCGTGTCGTTGTCGCCGACGCGCGCGTAGTAGGACACCGAATCCCCCGGCATCACGTTCAGCTCTTCGAGATAGAGCGTGTGCCCGGCGGAGACGTTCGTCATGCGCGTGGCACCGTCGAACAGCTTCACCGTCTTTTCGGCGCCGCCGTTGACCGAGTACACGAGGTCGAGCGTCTTCACGCCGTAATCGTCTTCCGCCTTGGCCTCGAGGAATAGTTCCTCGATCGGAGACGCCGACGTGTCTCGTCCGGGCTTGGTGAACGACACGGTCGGCGGCTGATCGGTCAGGACGTCGATCGAGTATTTCGGCGACCCCGCCACGCGCGGTCCCCCGGCGGCCTCGAGATCGATTCGATAAAAGCCGTCGTGATCAGCGGTGAAGGAACCGGTGAGAGCACCGTCAGGCTGCACGGCCATCGGAATCTGCGTCTTGTCGTCGATGACGACGCCGCCGCCGGCAGCGGCCATCGTCGTCACCGCGCGGACGCGGATCTCGGTCCCGCGAAGGACGGCGATGTCGCCGCCGTCCTCGATCTTGCGCGGCTGCAGACCGGTGTACGCCGGGAAGTGGTACTCCAGCTCGAGCTTCTGGACGTACGGCATGTCGGCGACTTTGATGGTGTAGACCGGCGATCGCACGCCAACGGCTTCGACGAAGTACTCGATCGGCGCGGCGACGTCGAAGAGCGTTCCCTCGTACTTGTCCTCCGCGCGGATCAGCGGCACGCGCTCGAACGCGGCCGTCTGCGACTTGCGGATCATCAGGACCGCCTGGTCGGACTGGAAGCCGACGAGCTTCGCGGTGATCGGCTGGTCCGCCCCGCGTGGAATCGTCGAATGTCCCGGCGTCACCTCGATGCGATACGGCGCGGCCGCTTCGACGCTGCGCGAGATGACGAGCAGCGCCGACAACGCGTGCCGCATGTAGGCGGGGCCCAGGAGGAAGATCAGCGCGGCGAGTGCGAGCACGCCGCCGAGCGCCCCCGAATAACGGCGGAAGGGATCGCGTTCCACGCGGCGCCCGTCTTCGATCGTGCGGCATTTCTCGACCGCCGACGAGACCAGTTTGCGCACGAGCGCGGGAGATTGTGCGGACACGCCCGCACGCTCCGCGTCCACGGCACTGATGATCGCCGCTTCGAGTGATGGCTCGTGCTCCTCGAGATACATCGCGACCTGTTCATCGCTCACTCGGCGCAGCAGCGGACGCGCCAGAAACACGTACGCGAGCAGCGCAACGACCGCGGCCAGCGCGATGCGAAACGCCAGGATCGACTCCGGAGTGAACCGCATCCACTGCAACACCACCGCCGCGAGCACGAGCGCAACGGCGATGCAGCCTGCGGCGATTGCCGCGCCGCGGAGCGCGAGCTTCATCCGCCACCGCCGCCGCACCTCGTGGATGACTGCGACCAGGTCCGATCGACCGTCGTGTTGCTGCGTCATGAAACCCTCGCGCCGTTCTGCGATAGACGATTGGAGAGGAGCGTCTCCGCCGCGAGCAGCAGTCCTCCCGCCACGAGCAAGTACCACCAGAGCCGTTGCGCCTGCGCCTGCGCGTCGTCGCTCGGCCGCGCGTTGCCGAGTCCCGCGATCTCACCTGGCGCCTTGCCCGCCACTGCCGCGGCAAGCTCGCGCGGATCCAGCGCCGCCAGGTCGGATTCCGTCAGATCGACGTTCGCGGCGAGCGTTGTCGCCGAATCGGCAGCCGCCCCTTGCGTGCGCACGTCGTAGAAGCCCTGTTCGTTCAGTTCGAGCGCGCCGTCTTCCGTCTCAACCGAGACGCGCGTGCCCGATGGGGCCACGGCGATCGTGCTGGCTCGCGAGCTGGTTCCCGTCGAGACCGATGCGCGTCCCAACGCGCGCCGCGGGGCCGGGATGACCTGCCCTACCGTCAATGATGCAGGCGCTTCGGCGAAATCGGACAAATATTTGACGACCGTGTGGACGAACGGCAGGAACACCGGTTTCACCGGCATGTCGTTCCAATCCAAATCGAGCGACGACGTCCAGAGAAGTACGCGCCCCGCGCCCGCCTTGCGTTCCAGCAACGCCGGCGTGCCATCCTCGAACCGCGCGAGCACCTGCCCTGTCGGCTGCAGCGTGGTGCGGTAGCCGTAGAAGCGCGCGGCGGAAAAATCGCCGCTGCGCGGTGCGCGGAACAATTCAAAGATGGGATGGCTGTACTCGAGTCCGCCCAGCCGCGACGGGGTGGTCGTCGTGCGATCGACGGCGTCACCGGGAAGTCCGGGAACGGTATCCGCCAGGCGCGCGGGCCACGTCGCCTGTGGCCCGGCGGCGATCAGCAGGCCGCCACCCGCGGCGACGAATCGCGCGAGCCGGTTCGCCAGGTCGTCCGACGCCTGCACGTCGTTCAGGATCACCACCGCGGCCTGCCGCGCGTCCGCATCCGAGAACGTCGCCGTCGTGCGCATGTCGAGCTCCACGCGCGGCGACTCGCCGATCGCGAGCGCCCGTCCGAGATACAGCGCTTCGCGTTCCGCGCCAGGGCGATTGACGATGACAGCGCGCACCGGCTCCGATGGGGAGACGACGAAGTGGAACACGTTATCGCGCTTGAGAGCATCGTCCGGCAGCTTCACGGTGCCGCGCATGTTTCGCGACGCAACGGTGAACGGCGCGAACGTGACGCTGCTGGATCCGCCGGCGGCGACGTCGGTCGCCTGCGACTGGATTGACTGCCCGTCCACTTCCAGCGTGAGCGCGACGCGCGAGACGGGTTTCGACGCGTGATTCACCACTCCCGCGGTAACGGCGATGCGGTCGTGATTCTCGAATCGCGTGCGCTGCAACGAGATCGGTGTGACGGACAGGTTTGTGGTCTCGCCCGAGGCCACATTCACCGGGGTGAGCGTCGTCCGCTCCGGCAGCCGCACGTCGTCGCGCCCGGGCGTCTGCTCCCAGCCGCGCCGCTGGAAGTCGCTGATCAGGATGATCTCGCGCCGTGGCAGCGCGGACTCCGAGAGGATGCTGCCCGCAAGCTTCAGCGCCGGCGCGTAGCGCGTCGCCGCGGGACCGGTGCCCGCCGCCGCCAGCGCGGCTTCGAGCCGCCCGCGATCGGCCGCCGAGCGCACCGCGACCTCACCGCCCGACGCAAAGAACACGAGCGACGCACGATCACCAGGTCCCATCGATCTGATCGCATCCGTCGCCGCGGCTCGCGCCTTCGCCCAGCGATCGCCGTACTCCATGCTGTACGACGTGTCCACGAGAATGACCGACTCGCGCGCGCCGTTCTGCGTGGCGGCAGCCAGCGCATCGCGCCGGAAGAACGGCCGCGCGAACGCCATCACGATCATCGCCAGCGCCGCAAGCCGCATCGCCAGCAGCGCCCAGTCCCGGATGCGCCGCCGGCGCACGGACTGGTACGGGATCTTCCGCAGGAACATCAGCGACGGGAATTCGACGACGCGCTTCCGCTCGCGCTGAATCAGGTGGATCGCCACCGGAATGGCGAGGGCGCCAAGCCCCATCAGCACCAGAGGCGTTACGAAACCCATTGGCGATTCCCGACTGCAGATTGGCGATTAGACGGATTGTCGATTGTCGATTGAAGACTGGCGCGGAGCGACTTGCAGCAGGATGACGAAGAGACGCCAATCGGCAATCTGGCAATCGGCAATCCGCCAATCGCCGATCCGTGAATCTGCAATCTGCACTCGACAATCGACAATGTCTTACCTGACCCTACTCAATTGTTCGCGGACCGAGAGATACGTGAAGAGCGCGTGATCGAGCGGCGTCGCGGTATTCAGCAGCGCGTAGTCAACGCGAAGCTCCGAAAATTTGCTGCGCAGCGCCTCAGAGTGCTCCCTGATGAGCGCGCGATATTGCTCGGCGAGCGCAGTGGGCACGATCGGAATCTGCTCGCCGCTCTCCAGGTCCTCGAAGGCCGACGCCTGGTCGTAATCGAACTCGATCTCGGCCGGATCGAGTACGTGAAACGCGATGATGTCGTGTCCGCGGAAGCGCAGCGGCGCGATCGCCTCGACCACCGCCTGCGGATCCTCGTAGAAGTCCGACACGATCACGAGCATGCCGCGGCGGCCGTAGTGTTCCGCGAGCTTCTTCATCGCGGCAGCCAGCTGCCCCGGCTTCGACGGCTTCACGCGATCGAGCACGTGGAGCGTCACGTCCATGTGCTTCGCGGATGCCGGCACGAACTCGACGATGTCGTCGTCGAACGCGGCAAACCCGACGCGATCGCGCTGGCGATGGACCATGTAGGTCAGGCAGCCGGCGAGGATCTTTCCGTATTCCAGCTTCGTGATGCCCCGGCTGCCGAACCCCATCGATTTGGACACGTCCAGCAGCACCGCGAAATTCGAATTGGTGTCCGCCTCGTACTCCTTTATATAGAACCGATCCGTGCGGCCGAACAGCTTCCAATCCACGCGGCGGATGTCATCCCCCGGCGTGTAGCCGCGGTGCTCCGCGAAATCGACGGACGCGCCGAAATACGGCGACCGGTGCATGCCGTTGATGAAGCCATCCACCACGGACCGCGCCACGAGCTCGAGATTCCCCACACGTGCGAGGACAACGGGGTCCACGAACCGTGCCCCGGTCAGCGCACCAGGTTGAATTTCATTCCGCATTACATCCCGGATCTCGGCATCGGAACCGCTTCGAGTAACCGATCGATCAGCGTGTCGCTCGTGATCCCTTCAGACTGCGCGTGGAAATTGGTCAGCACGCGGTGACGCAGCACGGGATGCGCGAGGGCGCGGACGTCCTCGAAGCTGACGTGGTAGCGCCCGCTGGTTAGCGCGCGCGCCTTGCCGCCGAGCACGAGATGCTGCGCCGCGCGGACGCTGGCGCCGAACGCCGCCCACTTCTTGATTGGATCGGGCGCCGTGGTGGATTTCGGCCGGCTGGCCCGGACGATGTCGAGCGCGTAGCGCATCACCGGCTCCGCCGCCGGGACGCACCGCACCAGCCGCTGGAACGCGATCAGATCCGGGCCGCTCACCGGGCGGTCGAAGGTGACGTCGCTCAGAGTGGTCGTCGATCGGACAACCTCGAACTCCTCGTCGAGCGGCGGATGATCGATCACGATGTGGAACATGAAGCGATCGAGCTGCGCTTCGGGCAGCGGATACGTGCCTTCGAGCTCGATCGGGTTCTGCGTCGCGAACACATAGAACGGTTCTTCCAGCGGATACGTGCGTCCCTGGATCGTGACGCGATGTTCCTGCATCGCTTCGAGCAGCGCCGATTGCGTCTTCGGCGGCGTGCGGTTGATCTCGTCCGCCAGCACGATGTTGGCAAAGATCGGCCCAGGTGCGAAGACCATCTGCCGCCGCCCCGTCCCCGGGTCCTCCTGGATCAGATCCGTCCCCGTGATGTCGGACGGCATCAGGTCCGGGGTGAACTGGATGCGAGAGAACTTCAGGTCGAGCACGCGCGCCAGCGTGAACACGAGCAGCGTCTTGGCCAACCCCGGGACGCCGACGATGAGACTGTTGCCGCCGACGAACAGCGTCAGCAGCACCTCGTTGACGACGTCCTCCTGCCCGACGATGGCCTTGCGCAGTTCGGAGACGATCCGATCGCGGCCGCTCTTCATGCGGTCGGCAAGCGCAACGTCGTCAGGCGAGTCGAGGTCGACGGTGTTTGTGACGAGAGCCAAAGACGCCTCCGGTTAGTGGGTCAATCCGTAAATGACGTAATTGATGCCGTACTTGTACGCCTCGTTGTTGAGATCGACGGGTGCGAATCCCGTATCCGAGAATTCCCAGTATTCGCTGATGTCGCCGTTCACGTTGGCGATCGCGATCAGGCGCTTTGACGGATCGTTGTTCTCGAAGATGCCCCAGTACGTCAGCACCATCGACTGGTCGTAGATGGGCGGCGGCGCCAGCGCCTTCGGATTCGGGATCTCGAAGAACGAATGCCAGATCGCCTGCTTGCCGTCGTCGATCTCAATCCACCGCGCGTCGGGGAGCACGCGGTGCATCTGCTCCTGCAGGTTGTCCCAGGCGCCCTCGGCAACGCGGAAGTCGTCGAAAATGACGAATCCCCCCTTTTTCAAGTAGGCGCGGAAGTTCTCGCACTCCTTGTCCGTCATCGACCAGTAGCCGGGTTCAGCCATGTAGGCGATGGGGAACTTGAACAGCTCCGGATCGTCGAGCGAGAGAATGTTCGAGCCGTCGAGGCGCGACCTGACATAGGTGATCTCGTTGAGGATCTTCGTGAAGTGCACTTCGCCGCGCGGATAGTCGTGGGACCACGGCGGGCCGCCGCGCATGCGGCCAAATCCGAAGCTATAGCGAAGCCGGATGAAGACGAAGCGGCCGTCGTACGGCGTGTTCCCCTGCACGTCCATCATCTGTGACTGATCGAAGCGCCTGCCCCCGCCGAGACGCTGTGGCGCGGAGGTGGCGACGCCGGCGACAGCCGCTGTCGTCACGGCCGCCAGCGCGAGAGCGATGATCGATGAGCGGGCTGCGTTCATTTGCCCCCCTCAGCGGCCTTGATCTCGCGCGACTTCAGCGCCAGATCGGTCGCGAGCTTTTCCAATTGCTCGGCGTACTTCGCCGGATCCATGCCGCTCTTCAGCAGCTTCAACGATTCGATGCGCCGCTCGATGGCATCGCGCTCGGCGTAGAGCGCGCGCAGCTTCTCATTGGCAGGCGCGACGGGACGACGCATCGACCCGAGCGCCAGGACGGCCGCTGACTGGCCGTCCTTCGCCTGGCGTCCCGGCTCGAGGCTGCCTTCCTTGTCCCCATTGTCGTCGAGGACGGGATGCTCGGTCGGCAGCAGACCTTCTTTCTGATAGGAGGCTGCGACGGATTTTCTCGCGAAATCGAATGCCTCCAGCACGGAGATTTTGCCGTCGTGGTCGCCGTCTGCCGATTCGCTGGAGAACGCCTCGACGAATGGACCGCCGAACAGCGTCGCGAACATTTCGCCGCCGGTCCGGGTCGCCGCAACGATCACCCGCCCTGGGCCCGACAGCGCTTCGACGAACGGTCCGCTTGCGCTGGTCGTGTCCGCGAAGACGACGCGCTTTGATTTCAATTTTGCGAGCAGCGGTTCGAAGTCCTGGGCCGTCATGTCGGGCCCGCTGAGATTGAACTTCGCAACCTTGTTCGCATACGTGCCGTGACCGAACAGCACGACGAGCACCGTGTCGTCTTCGTTCGCGCGCGCGGCCAGCGCGCCAAAGGCCTTGATGACGCCGTCACGCGTCGCCGCCGCGTCCATCAGCAGCGTCACGTTCTCCTTCGGCACGGCGAGCTTCTCCGTCGCGGTCGCCGCCAGTGTCGTGCCCCACTTGTGGAACAGTTCGCCATGCTCCGGATCGCCCGCGAGGCCGACGACGATCAAAAGGTACGACGACGATTGCGCGAATACACTGCCGGTCACGCACAGGCAGCTGAGTGCGCAGACCAGTACGCTGGGTAGCTGGCCCGCCGAAGCAGCGAAGCTGCGTAGGCGGCTCACGCGAGCCTCCAGTACCGGCGCAGGCCCCACTCGGCGCACACGACGAGGACGAGCGACATGAGCAACGCCGGCATGTGCCAGAGCTCGCGCTCTTCGACGGCCGTCACGCCGCGCCCCGAGTACTTCAAATCATCGGCGAGCGTAGAGACGGAATCGGCGGGATAGAAGCGCCCGCCCGTGTCCTGCGCGATCCGCTTCAGCAGCGGCGCGTGCATCGCGGCGTCGAAATACTCCGCGTCATCCGGCACCGCGCGCACATGCGTGACCGCCGATCCGACCGCCTGGCCGGCGCGCGTGGCGTCGAGCTTCGCTTCGTAGAAACCGGCCTCCGACGTCTCGAAGGTCGCGCGGTACTGGCCGTTGCGCTCGCCGGTCCACTGCAGGGGCACGTCAACTTTCCTGCCGGATGGCGACGTGACGTGCGCGACGACCGTCGCGTCGTTCAATTCGACGAACCGCGGATCGACGACGTCGGCGGTGAGGATCACCGGCTGCCCCGGCTCGACGCGGTCGGTCAGGGAGCGCGTTTCCACCGGATCCGGCACGCCATCCACCAGCCACCGCAGGAGCTGCCGCCAGAAGTTCTCGTGCGTCTGATCGTCCACACGTATCGACGCGTCCATCTGCCAGTGCCACGAATCCTGCACCGGAAACGCGATGGACTTTCCACGCCCGTAGCGCTCGTACGCGAGGACGATTCGCTCCCGCCGGCGATCGTCGCTTGCCGCAAGCAACGTCGTGGCGCCAGGCTTGATCGCCTCGATTACGTTGACCGTAGTGAGCTGCGGCAGCGTCCTCCAGCGTTCGGCTGATGCCTGATCGGTGTCACCCAGCTGCGTGACCGCGTGCGCTTCGCCGGCGCGCGTGGGATGCACCTTCAGTTGCGACAGCACGGCGCCGGATCGTCCGAGGACGACCGGCATCACGTCAGCAACGGCCGTGCCCGCGTATCCCCCTTCAGCAAACGCGCGCTGCCCGCCGAGCAGCAGCAGCCCGCCGCCCCGCACGTCGACGAACTCGGCGATCATCTTCAACTGATCGGCGGTGAAGGCGCTCGCCTCGATGCTTCCGAGCACCAGGCCGCGGTAAGCGAACAGCTCCTCGCGCGTCTTTGGGAATCCGGCCGCGAGCTCGACGCCCGCGGCATCGATGTCCAGGCGCAGGTGCTTGTTCTCCGCCGTCCGCTGCAGCGTCACGAGCTGCAGGTTCGGATCGTCCTTGATCGCCTGCCGCGCGAACTTCATCTCGAAGCGCGGTTCCCCTTCGTAATAAAGGATGCGCTCGCGGCGATCGCGGATGTCGATCTGCACGTCGCGCTGGTTGTTCTGCGTGACCACCTCGCCCGGCTGCGGCGCAACTTTGAGGCGAAACACGCGCGGGCCCGCTTCGGTGGCAGTAAATCGCACGCGCACCGACACCGGGTCGCCGCCCGCGGGCAGCCGCACGGGCTGCGAGCCGACGATCCGCCCCTCATCCTCGACGTCGAGCGTCACCGTCTGCCCCGCGTACCCCGTCTGCGTCAGCACGGCGTCAACGAGGAGCGACGTGCCTTTCAACGCCGTGCGCGGCGTCGACACCCGGCCCACCTGGATGTCGTGCGACAGCGTCTCCTGCCCGACACCGACCGTGAACACCGGCAACGCCTCGGCCTTCGACGCGAGCAGCGCATCGGCAACAGTGGCGTCCGTCGTGTCCGCGCCGTCGCTGACGAGCACGAGGCCGGACACTGGCAGTCCCGCGAGCTCCTGCCGCGCGCTCTCGATCGCATTCGCGAGGCGTGTCTGAGTGCCGCCGAACGTCAGGTCGGCGGGTGCGCTCACGCGCGCCGTGGAAGAGGAGAAACGGAACGTGCGGATCAGAAACCGATCCGACAGCGCCTTCATCACCGCGCTGTCGGGATTCGCAAAGGTCGAGCGGATCAGATCCGCGCGCGAGCCGCCCTGCGCGTTCGATGCCGGCAGCTGCATGCTGCGCGAATCGTCGATGAGGATCCCGACGACGTTCTGCTGCGCAACCGCCGCTTTGACGACGAGGACGGGGCGGAAGATGCAGAAAAGAATGATGCCGAGCGCCGCGACCCGCAGCGCGCCGAGCAGCGCGCGCTCGCGCCACTGCACGCGGGAGCGCAGCAGGCGATAGCTGATGAACGCGATCGCCAGCGCCGCGACGACCACGACCGCGGCAATCGGCGCGCCCGCCGGCGGCGCGAACCGGAAGTCCCCCTGCCGGAACACGTGGGGCCGGTATTCGAAGAGGAATTGAAACAGCGTCTCGAACACGATCGCTCGGATTCTACCGTTCTAAGACGCCGCCGGGTGGAGTTCGGCCCGCCTTCGCTCCACGTGCAGCCTGGCGGAGCTACGGCGAGGCAGGCTTCGCGTTCGCTCCAGGTGCCGTCACACTTTCGTCACAATTCTCAAACCGTCGCCTACCGGACGATGACGTCGACAGTGGCAGAGCCGGCGCGGCCGACCGGGTTGTATTGAATGATGTTGAGTCCCGCGATCAGGTACGGCGACACGTCGACCTCGATCAGCCCGGAAGCCAGTTCGGCTGCATTGAAGCTGAGGTCATACAGCTCGTTCAGATGCACGCGAAGTCCTTCAAGATCGCCGCTCGCGCGGATTTGCAGCGTGCCCTGGGCATTCGGCGCCGCAAACTCCTGGCGGAGCGTCGGCGGCCCGGTCCCTGGATTCCGGCCGATGTCGATCGGGTACGAGCCCACGTCCACTCCGCTGTAATACGCCTTCAGGATTTCAATGAACGTCTGCCCCGACTTGCCGCGCCCGTGCGCGCCGTACTGACTCATGCCGAGGTTGTGTCCCCACCCACCGCCGTACACCGTCAGATTGCCCGCCGTGCCATCCGCGTTCGTTGCCACGTCCACGGCGCTCGGGCTGTTGAGAGGGAAACTCGCCAGGATGGTGCCGGATCCGCACGCGCGGGGCGTGCCTGCGGCGTTCGTCGTGCCGATCGTCTGCCGCAGGCTTAGCCATCCAAGGACATCCACCACACCCGTCGTCAACGTCACGCGCGCGACGAGCGCGCGCTGCGCTGCCCCCGTGCGCTCGACGATTTCCACGTTCGTGATCGCGCCGCTCCGCGTGCCGCTCACGAGCGTCGAATTCGACGTCGTCAGCCGCCCCTTGAGCACCGGCGCGGGCAGCGTGAACTTCCAGCGCGAGAACCCGTTCCCGGTGAAGGCGCAGTCGTCGTAGAACAGCGGCAGCGCCGGCGGCTTGTTCCGCCAGAAGAAATTGATGCCCGCATCGGTCGAGAAATCCGGCGCCGGTTCGAAGCCGTCGTAGATGCCGCGAAGGTACGCGGTCACGCCGGCGCCTTTCACGCTGTTCGTAAAGCTGACCCACTCGCTGCTCTCGCTGTGGCCGCCGAATGACGACGAATACATCGCGGAGATGATTCGACCCTCGCGCGACGCCACCAGACCATATGTCCCGGACGCGGCCGCCACCGCGTTCTTGTGCTCCGAGATCACGCCGCGATACACCTGCGACGAGCTCGAATCGACGACGTCGAATGGATACCCGCGCCGGATGTAATTGCCGATGTTCGCGATCGCGTAGCCGCGCGCGGCGATTGCCTGCGCCTTCAACGCCTCCACGGAGAAGCTGGCGATCGATTCGTTGGCGACCACGCCGGGGACGTAGTCCTCGACCTCGAGGATGTTCACAAGGTTGACCTTCGGAGCGCCTGGCTGTGCCGCGGTCGTAGCGCCGCGCGCCACTTCCATCGCTCCGCGATACCGTGGCCGCTGCGTCGTCCCGAACGTGCGCCTGATGCTCTCCACCTGGAACTGGTTGGACGGATCGTCGGGCCGGAAGAACACCGGGCCATCGAACGCGCCGAGAAAGACGCCGTCCTGCGTGACGAGGAACTGCGCGCCATCGTGCTCCACACGCACGAGCGATCCCGGCGCCATCGTCAGGATTTCCTTGCCATCGGATTGATCCGTGACTTTGACGAAGCCCGCCGTATTCGTCAGCTCCACGAACGCGTGGTGCAACGACGCAAATTCCGTCACCAACCCGCCGGTCGAATTGAACGTAGACGCGTAGAGCCCGACGCGCAGCGCAACGACAGCGGTGGTTGGATTCCCGAGAATCACAGGCCCGAGCTCGGGCCGCGCACCCGATGCGTGCGACTCACCGTTTTCGATTTTCGATTGGATGAATTCTTCTTCGAGTGGATCGGGAGGCTGCAGCTCGGGGTCCTGCGTAAAGACCGATGCTGCGCTCAGGAGAAGGCCAATGAGGATCGGGATTGTTCGTCGCACGGCGAGCAGTCTACGCGAGCGCGCGCGTTTCAAAGCTCAGCAGGAACTAGCTCAATCGGATGGGAAGCGCGGTGTCGACCTTGCCGAACGCACGCACGGCGGATCCGATCGCGGGAGCGACCGCGATCATCGAAGATTCCCCCGCGCCCGCGGATGGGAGATCCTTCCGATCGAGAAGAATGGTCTCGATCGCCGGGATGTCTTTGAAGCGCGGGACGCGATACTGCTCCATCGATCCGTTTCTCAGGTGACCATCCGCGAACTCGATCGATTCGAACAGCGCTCCGCCGAGCGCTTGCACGACTGACCCCTGCACCTGGTTCTCCAGGCCGTTCGGATTGACGATGGCGCCGCATTCGAACGCGATCACGATGCGCACAACCTTCCAGCTCGCCCCGCCGGAGACTTCGGCCGCGGTGGCGACGTAGCCTCCCTTTTCAGTGCCGCACGCAATCCCGCGCGCCCGACCGGTGACGACGGGCTTGCCCCAGCCAATCCGCTCCGCGACCGCGGTCAGCACCGCGCGCATCCGTTCATCTTTCAAGTGCCGCATGCGGAACTCGAGCGCGTCGATCTCCAGCGCCCGCGCCATCGCATCCATGTGCATCTCCCGCGCGTAGTGATTCGCGGTTGCGGCAAGCGCGCGGTACGAGCCCTGGCGCAGCGGCGACTTCGACGGGTGAAACACGTTTGATGCAGCGGGAATGTCGTACGGCGTCTGGATGCCCGAGTTGCCCGAGTTCCAGTTGTCGAATGCCCATCCGAGGATGCGGCCGTCCGCGTTCACACCGCTCCGGATATCAATGACACCCGCGGGACGGAAGTACGCCCAGGAGAATTCCTCCGCGCGCGTCCATACGAGCTTCACCGGCTTGTTCGCCGCCTTCGCGAGGCGTGCCGCCTCGATGGCCGCTTCTCCAGTGTGCTTCCCGCCGTAACCGGATCCGGTGTCCGGAACGATGACGCGAACTTTGTCCTCGGGAATCCGAAACGCCTCGGCGAGCTCGGTACGCACACCGAACGGCCGCTGCGTGCCGGTCCACACGGTGAGCTTCCCGTCCTGCCACTCGGCGACCGCGGAACGCGGCTCCAACGGAACGTGCGCGATGTACGGAATGCGGTACGAGGCCTCGAACGTGCGGACGACGCCCGCGGGCATCTGCAGCGCCTGCACAGCGGCCGGAACCTGGCGATCGAGATTCTGTTTCAGATAGTCGTAAATCGTTTCTGAGGATGGTTGTCCGGCAGGAATCTTCCACGTTCCCTGCACCGCCGCCGCGGCGCGAGCCGCGACGTGCTCGGTGGGAGCGACGACGCCGAGAAAATCGCCGTCGCGCAC
>DASPXV010000193.1:0-19681 GCA_035637115.1 Vicinamibacterales bacterium | reverse complement strand
AAACGAGCGTGCGGAAACCGCAGCGTCGCGCCTGTCCGGCGTAATGCCAGAGGGCGGCGTCCAGCGTCAGGAAGCGATCGTCGAGTCCCCCGAAGTTCGCGAGCACCGACGGTTTGATCAACAGACATCGGGCGGGAGCGTCCGCTACGATGTATGTGTCGGGAATTTCTGCAAGGATCCGCCGCGGAAGCTCGTCGATCTGGCGATCGCCTCCGACGTCAAGCCTCGCGATGCCGTCACCGCGCGCGTTGCCCAGCCGCGGAACGGCGAATCCAATCATCGGGTCGCTATCAAGCGCTTCGAGCAGCACTCCCAGCGGTTCCGCCGACGGCTCGATGGCGCCGATGACGATGAGCAGCGGGCGTTCCGCGTCGGCCGCGGCCACCATTGCGAGAGTGCACGCCTCGATGGACGTCGTGGCAGGGAAGCGCCAGGGGCGCCGTCCTGTCAACGCCGGTCCGATGCGGCCCGACGGCAGCGCGCACGTGAAACGTTCGGCGATGCCGCCCAGCAATGCGTCATCTGCCAGGCGGGCAACCGCCGCCGAGGGATCGAACGTGGCGGCGTCGCGAGACCAATCGATGAAGACATCAATCATGGACGTCATATCCTCGCGGCAGCGACCTCCGGTTTGAGGCCGATCGGTTCCGAAGACGGCTGGTCGCGTTGGAAGAACCGGCGCAGCTCCGCATCCAGGGCCGCGTACACATGTTCGGGAGCGACACGCTCGGCAATCGTGCGCCGTGCGTCGGCGGGGAACCGTTCGACACCCGGCTTCGAGACCACATCGATCAGATGCTCGGCGAACTCGTACCAGTCGCGCGCGACAAGACAATGTGCGGCGACGGGCGGTTCGATTCCATCGACGCCCGCCGGAAACGTAACCACCGGCCGGAAGTGGCACAAGGCTTCGAGAATCTTGATCTTGAGTCCCGTACCCGCAACCGCCGGATTGATGACGACCGCCGCCTCGTCGTACAGCGAGTCGAGATCGTCC
This sequence comes from Vicinamibacterales bacterium, assembly GCA_035637115.1. Taxonomy (GTDB): domain Bacteria; phylum Acidobacteriota; class Vicinamibacteria; order Vicinamibacterales; family 2-12-FULL-66-21; genus JAICSD01. The sequence continues at coordinate 18,684 of DASPXV010000193.1, read as the reverse complement.
GCGGCACCGATGGGCAACACACCGGGCATCTCCCGGTTGGCGATCGTCTTTGCGACGCTGCCCACCACGAGAAGCTCGGCTTCCGGCACGGCACGGTGCACGCGCGGCCACGCGAGGCTGAGGAAGTCGTCGAGCCCCTTGCGGTTGCGCGCGTTATCCGACGCGACGTAGAGGATTCGTCGTCCGCGTGCCGGCCGGCTGCGATCGACGACGTCGAAATCGACGCCGGCGGTGATCGCGAGCACTGATGGTGCGATCCGTTCGAGCTCGGCTCGTTCGTCATCCTGGATCGCGATCGCAAGATCTCCGCGGCGCAAGCGCTTCGCTTCCTCGCGTGCGTCGATCGTGATCTCTCGGAGGCCGAACGGCGCAACCTTCTCGCCGATGCTCGAGAACACATCGTGCGTGTCGATGATCTTCAGCACGTCGCCCCGGACGAGCGGCAGAAGACGCGTCATCCAGATGTACTCCACCTGCAGCACGTGCCGTGCCAGGGCGCGCTGCAGGTGGAGGACGGTCGCGATGAGCGCATCGTGGCAGAACATCCGGTCGAGCCGAAGCAGCTGGCGCTGCCGCTCGCTCATTGGGACATCCTCGTTCAGCACCGTCGCGAATGACGGAGTGGCCAGATGGTTCAATGACGCGGCCGCATCCCCAAAATTCTCGAGGGAGTATTCGATTCGCCCGTCGCGGTGGCACTGAACGGCATTGCCGAACTCGGCGGCGATCTCCGCAATCGATTCCGGCGGCAGTTCTTCCCCCGCGAGCGGCGCAATCACCGGGATGATCCGATAGCCCTGTTGTCGATACCAGCACAGCATCCGCCGGACGCGGTACTCGTTTCCGGCGCGCGGCCGCGAAGGTCCTACGTGAGAGACGACCAGAATCGTCGGCGGCCCGTCCTCGCGCGGCGTCAGCGAGCGAACGCTCAGCTCCACGGGAGCGGCGATCTCCGCGGGCGGCGCCTCGCGCGCGCGCAGGGCGCGGGCGCTCGCCTTGAGCTTCCCTTCGAGCCTGACGACCTGCGCCGTGCGGTGATCGACGCGGGAGGCAAGGCGTTGGACTTCGATGACGCGATCGCGCAGCGCCTCCTCGGCGGTTCTGTGCGCCTCACTCACTCGTGTCAACTCCTGCTGCGCCGCCGCAAGGCGCCGCTCGGATTCCGCCGCATCGGACGCCCGGGCGACTTCGGCGGTCGTCAGCTGTCCCGTGAGCTCGATCACAGCGGATTCGAGCCGCAGCACGTCGGCATCCGCTTGCTCGCGCGCGGCATGTTCGGCGCTCAGCGCCGCGACCGAGCCGGCGCCGTTGTACCGATTGAGGACCGCTCCGCCAAGATGGGAAAAGAACAGACGAACGAGATCGGTCGTTTCGGAACTGTTCGCGCGGAGCGAGAACAGCCACTTCAGAGGTTCCGGCGGATCGTGGCCGACGCCAAGCACGCCGAGACCATGACCCTGCAGAAACTCGAACGAGGGGTACTCGGCTCTCAGCCGCTCCCACAGGCGCCATGCCCCGAAATCCCGCTCGCGCACGTTGATGTCGTGGCACAGCACGACAGCCCTGCTGCTCATTTTCGGCTGCCAGGTTTCGAAGTCATGCGACACGGCGTCGAACGTGTGATAGCCGTCGATATGCAGCAGATCGATGCTTCCGTCTGCGAAATGGCCGACGGTGTCGTCGAACGTGGCTCTGACGAGCTGCGAGAAAGCAGCGAAACGCTGATCGTGGTACGCCGACCATTCCTCGAACACCTGTTCGTCGAAGAAGCCTGAATGCTCGTCGCCGCGCCACGTATCGACGGCGTAGCATGCCGTCGAAAGCCCGAGCGTCCGCACCGCCTGCGCGAAACTCGAATAGCTGTTGCCCGTCTGGCATCCCAGCTCGACGAACACCGACGGCCGAAGTGCGTCGACGATCCAGAACGCGAACGGCGTGTGCTCCAGCCATGACGGTGGATGGACGGTTCGTTCCGGCTGCATGAACACAATCGGGCGGCACAGAAAGCGCCCCGCGTCCGCCGCCGCGGCGTCACGTCTCGTCATGTTGCCGACCATACGCCCTGGAGGCGATCGTCACGAAGCGTCAGCGCATCGCGATCGCGGGTGGCCAGTTGATCGCGCCAGTTCGTGTCCCATGCGATCTCCCGCGCGCCGCCCCGCCGCAGCATCGTCGAGAGCCACGTGACGTCAATGAGACGGCAGCCGAGCGCCCGCAAGCGAATCGACAACAGATGCTCGTTCAGGATCGCGCGCGCCTTCTGCTCGAATGCAGGCAGTGTGTCCTTCGTCAGAGGGAACCGCGAATGCCATTCGACTCCCTGTCCGATTTCGCCGCCGGTCAGCCACTGCGTCAAGTAGGTCCGGTACTGGAGACTGATGGGCGCGTCGACGCGGAACGGCTCGTCCGGGTCTCCGCTGAAGAACGGTGTGCCATCGGGAACCGAGACAAAGCTGCCGAGCGCCTTTGCGTCCGCTGGCGGGAGCAAGAAGAAGCACGAACGAATCCAGTGCTGCGACCGATACGTCCGCACATCAATTGGTTCGTTGTAACAGTCGATGTGGCCGAGGCAAACCGGGCGACCGCCGATTGCGTCGAGCGCCGCGGCATCGAATCGGTCGAGATATGCGACGTAAAGCGTGTTGAAGGCGCTCGTCGCGAAATGAACGAGGTCGTACGACCAGATCTCGGAGCCGACGACAGCGAGCGCCCTATCGAACGCGGAGAATTCGCGGGCGGTGTTGTCGCCGCCCAGTACGACTTCGCTATCAGTTGTCTCGATGAAGTCGGCGGACAGAGCATTGTCCACCGTGATGAACGTGCACTGCGCATCCGGCATCCGGCTCCGGAAGATCTCGCGAGTCTGCGCTTCGGCGTCCGGATACTGCTGCCTGCCGAACCGCGCGAGAATGCTGAGCACTCGAGGCGACCGCCGCGCGACAGGCGCGGCCAGGGTGAGGACGCGAGCCGCCGCACCTTCCGTCAGGGATACGACGACGCACGAGTCCTGGTCGAGGACGACGCGATACTGAGCGCGCAGATATTGGATGAACTCCGGGTAATGTTCGAGCCACCACCGCGCAGACGGCGGGAACACCAGGAACTCCGCACCAAGTTCGCGCACGGCTTCGAGTCGATCGATCGCCTCAGGACTATCCGCAGGACGCAGGTAGTCGGCATACTCCCCCTGATCGGTCGCTGGAAAATGCCACGCCTCACGACAGTCGAGACCTAAGAGCTCCTCGTCCCCGTTGCTGACGACCGCAACGATGGCGTCCTCGGGGACCGCGGACCGGACGCGTTGGCGGATCGCGCGGATCTCTGCCTCGTAAGCACCGGCTGGGGCGTCTCGAAGCTCGTAGATCACGCACACGTCCCGGTCGAACACTTTCAGTTCGTGGACGGTGTTCAGATGTTTCGCGAACTCGCGGTAGTACTCGAGCCACCAGTGCGCCGTCCATGGCAGCACGAGGTATCGCGCCCCCTGCGAGCACAGTTGCCGCAGATGGACGATCGCCTCGGAACTGTTTGCGGGGTGGTGACCAGCGTAAGCCCCCTTCCTCGTCTGCGGAAAGTGACCAGCCTGCACACCGTTGATATGCGTGAGCGCCTCGTCACCTTTGCTGGCGATCAACACGCGCGAACCGGCGGGCGCATGGAGACGCACGCAGTCGTGGATCTGATCGATCAGGCGGCGATATCGTTTGCGTGACAGCGGCGTGGACATATCGTTCAACTGCCCGTGTGTGATTCCAGCGCGACGATCGTGGCCGGTGCCGTTTCGTCCTGGCGCGCGCCGTACTGCGTATTCAGATAGACGCCAAACTCCGCATAGTGCTCGAGCCACCACCGCGCGGTCGACGGAATGACCAGGAACTGGGCGCCCTTCGAGCGGAGCCGCTCGAGTTGCGAAATACACGCGCCGCTGTCGGCCGGGTAATGGCCCGCGTAGGTGCCGTCTTCCGACTGCGGGAAATGCCAGCCGCGGCGTCCTTCAAGCTTCACCAGCTCGGCGTCTCCCTTGCTGATCACCGCGACGGTCGACCCTGGCGGTACCGCTTCGCAGACAAAATCGCGAACGGATGCGATCAGCTCGCGGTAAGCGGGTTTGTCGCGCCGCTCGTACGGCCGCCACGGTGCGCCCCATTTCGCTTCCCACCGGGCGCGATTCGCGTGAAAGAGCTCGCCGTACTCTCCCGTGGGTCCCAGCCGGCCGATCGATCCCTGACCGAAGTGATGCACGAACAGGTCTTCGGCGCAGAGGACGCGGAAGCCCGCCTGCCGCACGCGCATCGCGTAGTCGTCGTCTTCGAACAGCCCGAGTGCGAAGCGCTCATCGAGCGGCCCGACCGCTTCCCACACATCGCGGCGCATTGCCGCGCAGAACATCGTCGCGGTGCGGATGTCGAACAGCTCTCCGCTGTGCGCCTCGCGGTGCCGATCGACGAACCGTTGGAGCTCGCCATACGTGCGATACGACACCTCGATCTCGGCCTCATTGCCGGCGCGGTTCGTCACGGCCCCGAGCATGCCGATTTCGGCATTCCCAGAGAGGACCGCAACCATCTGCGGGAGCCACTGGCCGACCGGAATGGTGTCGTTGTTCAGCAGCACGAGGACATTCCCGCGCGCCATGGCGAGTCCCGCGTTGGTCGCCGCCGCGAAACCCGCGTTCCGTGCGTTGTGCTGCACGCGAAGACGCCGGTTGCGTGCTGACAACTCGTCGAGGTACTCGCTCGTCCCATCGCTCGATCCGTTATCGATGACAATGACCTCGAAATCGATCGTCGAGCGGGTGCCGAGAAGACTCTCGAGACACAGGCGCGTGAAGACGAGACCGTCGATCGTGACGACGACGATGCTCGCCTCCGGATGCGCCGGCGGCGCGGTGACGGCAGGAATCCTCGGTTCAATCGGCAGATCGAGCACGGCACGCGTTGATTCGCCGGTCAACGTGGTCGGCCACCGCGACACTGGCGTCAGCAGGAGATCGTCAGGAAAGAGCCGCATGTGGCTTGCACCCCAGGTGTTCGAGCATGCCCCCCAGCACGACGCGATAATCGAAACACTCGCGCGCGATTCGCTCCGCCGCCGCCGAGTGACGCTGGTAGTCCGCATCGATTCGTGCGGTGGCGTCCTCGATTTCCTCTATCGTCGAAAAACCAAACAGCCCCTCGCCGGTCGGCAGCACGTTGCTGAAGCCAGTCTCCTGTGTGATCACCGGCCGGCCGCAGGCGAGATACGTGGCGCTGCGATCGCTGAACCAGCCGCTGCGCAGGCGGACGTTCTGGTCCTTCGCCACGGTGAACTCGCCCCGCGACTGGCCGATATAGGCACGATAGGCGTCGACGTCCGTCGAGAAGCTCAGGGAATCCCGCACCAGCCATCCGTTGTCCTCGAGCAGCCGGCGGTCCTCGTCTTCATAGCTGCTCAGCGCCAGCTCGAAGCGCTTGCCGGTCCTGATCGGCAGATCGATGAACTTCATGAACTCGTGGTGCTTGCTCCAGTGATAGACCTCTCCGCGATACACGATCTCGCGCCATGGTTGCCGCCAGTTGCCGATCGTCGTAAAGGTGTCGGCGGCTCCGCCACGAAATGGCGTCCAGAGATCGAGCACGACCGGTTGCCGCGTCGGGACGAACTCGAAGCGCTCGGAGACGGGCATCAGGCAATCGTCGCGGCCGTAGTTCTCACCCCAGGTGAAGAACGCGCAATGCGGCGCGAGATATTCGATCGTCTGCTCGACGCCGTTCGCGATCTGGATTTCGACTTCGACGGGATCCGTGCCCACGTATACGAGGCGTCCCGTTTCGTAATGCTCCGGCAGCGGCGTTGTCCCTCCGTGCAGGTTGAGGATCAACGCAGCCGAGCGATACAGCGTTGCGAGCGCCTCTTCCGACATTCCGAAGCATCGGCCATCGTCGTGCAGCGCCTGGAACGCCCACTGATCGCCGAGATCGAAGCGATGCATGACGTCGGCAATGAACGCGGCTGCCAGCGACGAGCCGTCGCTCTCGGGATCCGTGATGAAGGACGACGGCGTACGGGCGTGCGCCTCGACGTAGTAGGGGTCGAATCCGAGGCGCTTGAGTCCGAGCAGGTACTGGATCGTGATGAACACGATGCCGGCGACCGGCATCTTGCTCATCATCCCGAGCACCACGACTTTTGGCCGGCTGGCAATCTCCATCGTTTTCTATCCGAGCGTCAACTGCGTTGCCGCGGCAGTCGGACTGCGCCGGTGCGTCCCCTTTCCCGTCTGGATGTCGTGCAGCTGCCGATACAGTCCGTCGAGTGCCAGCAGCTCGCCGTGCGTACCGCGCTCGACCACTTCGCCGTGGTGCAGGACGAGGATGTGATTGACGCGGCGCAGCGTCGACAGGCGGTGGGCCACGAGGAAGGTCGTGCGGCCGATCATCAGGCGCTCCAGTGCTTCGAGAATCACGGCCTCGGTTCGCGAGTCGATCGATGACGTCGGTTCGTCGAGGATGAGGATCGGTGCGTCTTTGAGAAACGCGCGCGCCACCGCGACGCGCTGGCGCTCTCCACCGGAGAGCTGTGCGCCGCGCTCGCCGAGCGAGGTGTCGTACTGCTGCGGCAGCGCCATGATGAAATCGTGCGCGTTCGCCGCCTTCGCGGCGTCGATGACCTCGTCGAGCGTTGCATCGAGGCGCCCGTAGCGGATGTTGTCCGCGATGCTCGCTGAGAAGAGCAGGGGCTCCTGCAGGACGACACTGATCTGCTGCCGCAGGGATCTGAGGGTGAGCGCCTTGATGTCGATGCCGTCGAGCAGCACCCGTCCCTCCCGTGTGTCGTAGAACCGCGGCAGCAGGCTCACGAGCGTGCTCTTTCCCGCGCCCGTCGGTCCAACGATCGCGACCGCGTCCCCCGGCGCCACGTCGAAGCTGATGTGCTTCAGCGTTTCCCTGCGCCCCTGGTAGTGGAAGGAGACGTCCTGGAATTCGACACGTCCTTTGGCATTCGCGATCGGGATTGCTCCCGGCGCGTCGCGGATGTCCGGATCCTTCTCGAGGATGTCGAACGCCATCTGGATGTTGATCAGTTGATCCTGCAGCGCACCGAGCGTGCCGCTGATCACTTCGAGCGGTTTGTAGACGGAGCCGATGTAGGCGAGGACAATCAGCAACTCGCCGACCGTGAGCTTGCCCTGCAGCACGAGATACGCGCCGTATCCAAGGACGGCCGCGGTGCCGAGCGCCGTCGTCGTGTTGACGGCCAGCGAGAAGAGCGCCTGCCGGAGCGTGACTTTCAAGCGGGCGTCGTTCGCGCGCACTCCCTGATTACGGAACCGGCCGAACTCGTACCCTTCGCGGCCGAACGCGACGATCACCCGGAGCATCGACACGGCTTCATGAATGATGGACAGGCTTTCCGCCTCCATTCCTTTCACGGTCATGAGCCGCTGCCGGATGTGCGTGCTGTAGTAGCCGACCGAGTAGTACAGAAACGGCACCACTGTGAGCGACAGCAGAGCCAGTTTCCAGTTCAGGCGGAACGAGATCCAGAACATGCCGACGAGCATCAGCATGTTCTGCAGGAACGGCAGCAGTGTCAGCACGAGGCTCGTCGCCGAACCGGCGACCGAGTTGATGATGTAAATGATCATCCCGGACCGGCGCTGGTCGTGATACGCCATCGACAGCCGCTGCGCCTGCTGAAACAGATCGCTGCGCAAGTCGAGCGTCATCGAGAGATCGAGCCTCGTGTTGACATACGTCTCGCTGACCGACAACAGGCTTGCGGCCACCGAGATCGCGAAGCCGAGCGCCACCACGATCAGGACAATCGATCCCTTGCTCGCGACGGCGGGCGCGATCCAGTGCATCACGCCAGGCAGCGGTTCATGCCCGAGCACGCTGTCGACAAGGATCTTCATCGGCCACGGTGCGAGCAGGCCGGCGCCGACAGCGAGGAGGCTGATCACGCCGGATCCCACCGCCAGCGTCCAATAAGGACGCAGATAGCGGAGCACCTTCCGGCCGTAAGCGATGAAATTCTGCATCTCTGGTCTCAGCCCACCGGTTTCCACTCAGCGGCTGCGGCATTCGGCTGTTCCGGCAGACGGCCTGTCGTCCCGACCGCGAAGTGCAGAGGGGCAACACGCAGCGCCTCCCTTTCGCCGGGGCGGATTGGCGCCATGCCGCAGTCCGTGGCGACCTCATCGACCGCGTCGGTGAGAAGGCTCGAGCTCCGCACCAGGTTCGCGGCCGCAAAGACCGCCGCGAGCGCCGCCGCCGTCACCGCACCGAGCGGCCAGCCGATCAACCCCGCCTGCTGGAGCACAGTCGCCAGACCGGCGCCGGCTGCGAGCGGCACAATCGCTGCCCGAAGACGCGCGCGCGTACGGACGCGGCACAGGCATCGCCCGCCGCCATGGTCTTCGACAAGCGCGCGCACATCGAGCCGCGACCATCCTCGATCGACGATCGACAGATCGCGATTCTCCCACCAGCCGCTGTCCAGTTCGACCTGCCGCAACACGTGCTGACGTTGCACACGATCCGCGAGACGCGAGAGCACCGTGCCGACGTCAATCCAGTTCTCGCTCCAGAACGACTCCTCGATCTCGCGTCCGGTCAGCAGTGGCATCGTGCGCGCGAGCGCGCCGCGCGTCAGTGAAGCTCTTGACGATGCGTCGGGGAAGCCTGCCCGCACCGCCACGCGCGCGGAATCGGAGACATAACCGCGCACGCGGCCGTAAAGCCGCGCGAACGGCTGCAGGAAATGCAGCCACGCGATCGTGAGGCGATACACGGCTCTGCTCCCCCTGCTGGAGAAATGCTCGATCGCTGGAAGTCTGGCGACATCGGAACGCAGGCCGAAGAGCAGGCACTTGGCTGCCGTCGTCCCAAACGCGATCAGCGCCGGGGCCCAGAGCGCGACGGCATAGGGGCGATGTGCGGACGCCGCCAGCGCGCCGAGAACGAGCAGCACGATCCAGGTGATCTGCCATCGCCCGGAGTGAGGCAGATGAGCAAAGGGATGGACGTCAGCGTGGTAGATCGACGGAAAGGACGCCGATCCGAACGGACCCGCATTGACGCGCGTCTCGGAGAACGAGCGGATGAACGGCAGCGGGCTGTAGATATGTCCGCGCCACGCGATGCGGCCGCGCGTGAACTTGTCAGGATGCCGCCGCAGCAGCCACGTCTCCCCTTCGCCGTACCCGACCTGCTGCCGCAGGTAGGCGCGAACGCTCGCACGATGGTGATGCCAGACGAGCGCAGACGAGGCGAAGCCAATCGTCCAGCCACGCCCCTGCAGCCGCCAGCACACGTCGATGTCATCCCCCGCGCGCACAAATGCCGGATCGAATCCGCCGATGGCGAGAAGGGCTTCGCGCCGGAATGCGCAATTGCATCCCGGTATGTGCTCGGCGATTCGATCGTCGACGAGCACGTGCGTCGGGCATCCTGGCGCGCGCGCCACGGACTGCGCCAGCCACGGATCGTCGACAGGCACGACGTTCGGGCCGCCGGCCGCGGCCACGTCCGAATGGATGAACGGCTGGACGAGATGTGTCAGCCAGTCAGGATCGACCCGCACGTCTGCGTCGGTGTACGCCACGATGTCGCCCGTGGCGTGCTCGAGGCCGATATTGCGCGCCCGGCCGAGACCGGAATTGGTGACGTCGATCAGGTGGACTCCAGGATGCCGCGCCGCAATCGCGCCCGTTGCGTCCGTCGATCCGTCGTTGACGACGATCACCTCGAACGAGGGATAGTCGAGCGCTTCGATCGACGTGAGGCATTCGTCGATCGTGGCTTCGGCGTTGTACGCGCAGACGATCACCGAAACGCTCGGCCACTGCTTGCGTTCATCGTCGGCAAACGGCGCTTCGGCGAAGACGCGCTCGACGGCGCGCGATGCCAGCTTCGGCCGGCGGTCCGCATCGACGAGGCCGAAGCGCCAGTCGTCCACGTCCCGGCCTCCGCGCCACCACTCGTCCGTCCAGCTGAAGACTACGGCGCCGCACGCACCCTCGGAGAACGCTGTGCGCACCTGCATCTCGACAAGGGCCGCCTGCTGCGGCTCTCCATTGCGCAGGCTGTCGGCGCCCGCTTCGGAGACCAGCAACGGACGCGCGCCGGCCGCGTGATGCAGGCGCGGCAGATACGCGCGCAGCTGCTCCTCGCCGTGCAGGAAGACATTGAAGGCGCAGAGATCGAAGCACGAGGTGTCGAGATAGTCGGTCGGCGGGTAATTCACGTACGTCAACAGCGCGTCCGGCGATGCCGCCTTCGCTTCGTCGAACAACTCGCGCAGGAACGTTTCGATCCTGCGGCGGCCGTACCAGCGAATGACACCTGGTGGAATCTCGTTACCCACCGCGAAAAGCAGCGCCGCCGGATGTGACGCGAGCCGCCCGAGCTCGCGGCCGATGCGCGTACGGATTTCGGCCGTCGTCACGCGGCTATCGAGAAAGGCGGTGTGCTGCGACCATGGCAGGCCGACCATCACGCGCAGCCCGCATCGGTCTGCCTCGTCCAGCAGGTGCAGCGGCGGCGGCGTGTACGTGCGCACGGTGTTTGCGCCGAGCGCAGCCATCGCCCTGAAGTCCTGCGCGATGCGCTCCTGCGGAGGGAAGAGCGCCCCGTCCGCATCGGGTGCGAATGTCCCGTAGCTCACCCCGCGAAGAAGAAATCGTCTGCCGTGGACGTTCAGGAATTTGCCGTCGACCGCAACAGCTGGAGCACGAAGGACGGGTGCCGTACGCATAGGAATAAGCGGAGAACCTCGGTTATAAGACCAGCGTGCCGGTGATGAATGCTCCGAGCGCCGCTGGATTCATGTGATCGACTCATGCGAGACATCTTCGGATTCGAACGCGTCGTGACGAGATGGTTCCCGTCGCCGTTGCCGTAGCAATCGGCTTGCCGCAGTGGTCCGCTCAGCGAGAAGGCGTGCGCGGCGGACCGAACGCCGCAGGCTGTCTCGGAGCATGAGAGGCGTGTAAGGAGGAATCGGTCGCGTATCGCGATTGAACAGCTCAGGCTGCAGCTAAGGTTCAGCTGGTCTGCGGCTATGGCGCGACCGGAAACCGCCGTGCATTGAACCGCTGCTCGGGCCAGCCGTCACTGACGGGGCTGAACGTCGGCGCGCCGGTTCGTCGCAGGAACGCGGTCGTCCGGACGGCGGTCACCGGTTCGAACATGTCGTCTTCACGGACGAATTCGTACAGTCTGTGGATCGTCGGAATGTGGATGTCGTCGATCACCAATAGCGCGCCGGGCCGCAGATGAGGGTAGAGGGCGTAGTACTCGAGCTCGGGAAACGGATATGCGTGCGGCCCGTCGAGCATCGCAAAATCGAGCGGCGCGTCGAACACATGCCGACCCACGGTGCGCTGCGTCGGCCCCACGATGAATTGCGTCGTATCCGCGCGGAACATCGGACAACCGCGCACATAGTTCAAGCTGCCGTTCGGCGATTGCGAATCATCGAGTGTGAACACCAGGTGATGGGTGCTCAGATTCGATAACAGAATCGTGGTTTTCCCGCAGCCGGTCTCGACCGAATGCGCGAGCGGTGTGGGGCCGATGAGTTCTTCGAGCCGCTCCAGCACGTCGATCTCGACGCTGCCGGAGGCATGGTCGGCGACTGATTCGAAGTAGGGCCTCAGACGCGGGACGACGAATGCGGATACGGTCACAGTCTCGGCGCCCGCAAATGCCGGGCCAAGGACACAGGCTGGACGTCGGAGGTCGGAGGTCGAGGTCGGAGTCGGAGGTTGGAGGTTGGACGTCGGAGGTCGGAGGCGCCGTCGGCGGCGAGGAGATCGTGGTGGAGAATTTGACCCCATGTGGGGTCAGAGCTAGGATGTAAGAACCATGGCCGATATCAAGGTGCGCCAGCTGGACGAACGCGTCGCGCGAACGCTGAAAACGCGCGCGGCGAAACGTGGCGTCTCCCTCGAGGAAGAAGTGCGGGCCACGCTGGCGGCGTCGGTCGCGTCGAAACGGGAAGCGTTTCGTCGCCGCGCCGCCGCGCTTCGCGCTGCCTCCGCCGGCGATCGCGGCAGACGAACGGACAGCGCCCGCACCATCAGGCAGGAGCGTGATGCCACCGGCTGACCCGCTCCAAATGGTGGTGCTGGACGCGTCGGTGGCAGTCCGATGGGTCGTGAAGGAAGAAGGCAGCGACGAGGCCGCCGCACTCCTCGAACGGGACATCACATGGATCACGCCCCGGCTGCTGCTGACGGAGGCCGCCTCGGCTCTCCGGCGAAAGGTCGCCGACAGGGCGCTTGCACCGGCGGCCGCTGGACAGTCACTCGACGCGCTGCTGCAGGCCGTCGCGGATGGCGTCATCCGGTTGATCGAGGACGAGCGCGTCATCGCGCCGGCGCTTCTGCTTGCGCTGTCCCTGCAGCACAAGGTCCTGGATTGTGTGTACCTCGCGCTGGCGGAACGCGAAGGCGCGGGCATTGCCACCGCCGACGATCGCCTGGCCCGCCTGGCGCGAAGCCGCGGCGTGAACGTCCTGCAGGTGCCGCACGCCTGACCGTGGCGTGCTGGTTGTTCGTGTCTCGCTGAAGTGAGGCGTTTGGATGAAGAGAGCCTGCCTTTACCTCGTCGTCTCCGTTGTCATCGCGATGCTGATCCCCGTCGCGCGGGCGCAGGAGAAGCCGCCGCTGCGGCTCGCGATCGCGGGACTGGTACACGGACACGTAAGCGGATTTCTCCGCGGCGCCCAGGGGCGCACCGACGTGCAGATCGCCGGCGTGTTCGACCCTGATACCGCGCTCCTGCGGAGCTACGGCGAGAAGTACAACATCCCCGAGACGGCGCGCTTCACCGATCTGAAGACGATGCTCGATCGTGTGAAGCCCGAGGCGATCGCGAGCTTCACGAACACCATGGACCACGTGGCCGTCGTCGAAGCAGCGGCGCCGCGGCACGTTCACGTGATGATGGAGAAGCCGCTCGCCGTGAGCAACGCGGACGCGCAGCGGATCCGCCGCGCGGCAGAAGCCGGCGGCATCCAGGTGCTCGTCAACTACGAGACGACCTGGTACCCGAGCCACGGCGCGATGTGGACACTGCTAAAGGATCGCAAAGCGGCGGGAGAGATCCGCAAGATGGTGGCGCTCGACGGCCACAATGGGCCGAAGGCGATCAACGTGCAGCCGGAGTTCCTCGACTGGCTGTCGGATCCGGTCAGGAACGGCGCCGGCGCGCTGTTCGATTTCGGCTGCTACGGCGCCAACCTGATGACGTGGATGATGGACGGCGAGCGGCCACTGGCGGTGACCGCCGTGACGCAGCATTTTCAACCCGACGTCTATCCGCGCGTGGACGACGAGGCGACGATCCTGCTGGAATACCCGAGGGCGCAGGGCATCATTCAGGCCTCGTGGAACTGGCCATTCTCCAGAAAAGACTTCGAGGTCTACGGCGATCACGGGCTGGCGATCGCCACGGGCGGCGCCGGCCTGCGCGTCGCGCTGCCGGAGGAACCGGAGCACGCCGTGACGCCGGAGGCACGGGCGGCCGACGAACGCGACTCGATCTCACACCTGATCGCCGTCGTCCGCGGCGCCCGCAAGCCGAATGCGCTGTCGTCGCTCGAGAACAACCTGATCGTGACTGAGATCCTCGATGCCGCGCGCGAGTCCGCCCGCACGCATGCTCGTGTCCCGCTCGCTGTCACGACACGCTGACAGATGCGAGGCGCGAAGCGTCGCGCGCCAGCTACCGCGCTGGAAAAAGCGAGTTTGCTCGGAAGACGTGGCCAGGAAGACTCGCGGATGTCACGACGTCATCGCCGCTGGCCGTTGTGCACAACTCGTAGCTGCCGGATCGCAGCTCGTACAGGTCAATCGTTTCGACGCCGGGATCCACAATCCAGTACGCGCGGACAAGGTACCGCGCGAACATCTGCATCTTCTTGCCTCGATCGGTAACTGCGGTTGACGGCGAAAGGACTTCTCCGCAGAGATCCGGAGCATGTCGGATTACGCGATTCACGTCGATCAATCCGGCCCGTTCGGGCGAGAAGTAGATGACGTCCGGCTGCAGGACGTCGTATTCCGAGAAGGCAATGTCGATCGGAGATGCCACCGCAAAGCCGCCGTGCTCCCGAGCGTACCTATGCAGCATCTCTGCGATCGTCAACGCGACGATCTGGTGCTTGGGAAGCTGTGCGGGAACCACGAACACCTCGCCGTCATAGAGCTCGTATCGACGCCTGTCTTCGGGCGAGCGCTCCAGGTCGGCGTAGCTGACACGTGGGCGAACGTCGTTCATTGGGCACACTGTCGCGCCATGCCCTGCTAGATCCGTGCCCTCAACAGTCTCTAGAGGAGCGAAATTGCCTGGCGCGCCGAGGTGCGCAAATGGTGCGTACTCCGACCGATATCCGCCACGCAGATCTTTCAGTCTTGTCCTCGATGCGCGCGTATCCGCGCGCACGCCGAGGGATCCGAGCTTGCGGCGTCTAAACGGGGACTGTCCCCGTTTCCGCGCGACAAAACGGGGACTGTCCCCGTTTCCACGCCGCGCGCGTATCCGCCCCGCTACTTGTTCAGGCTCCGAGCTTCCGGGTCAAAACGGGGACTGTCCCCGTTTCCGCATGACAAAACGGGGACTGTCCCCATTTTCGACCCCGCGCGCTTGCCTGGCCCGCCTGGCGCGAAGCCGCGCCGTGGACGTGCTGCAGGTGCCCCACGTCTGAGCGTCCTACTTGTTCAGTGCCGCCAGCCGCGCGGACAGGCGTCCGGCGTTGTGGCAGTTCTTGCACGTGAGACTGGTGGTCGCCGCGCTCGCGGGATCCGACTTCCACTGCTGCGCCGTCTTCTCGAACGGCGTGTTCGACAGCAGCGTCAGCATCTTGTCGACGAACTGTGACGATTCTTTATTGCGTCCGGTCCGCTGCGCCGACTGCGCCATCCCCGCGAGCAGTTCCCCTTTGAAGTGCAGCGGAAGCTGTTCGACCTGCGCACTCTGCGCCTGCCACAACATTGAATAGGAATCGTAGGCCTGCGACCAAGCCGCGGCACGATGTTCCAGCGGGAGCCGGTCCGCGAACATGGCGTAGCTTCCGCCCGTGATGGCGGTGACGCCGTCGTTGCCGGAACTGAGCTTCGCCGCCGCCGCGAAACCGTCGCAGGTCTCAGCATAGAACCGCGCGAATTCGGCGGGGTTTCCGGACTCGTGCGCGAGCACGGCGCGATACAACGAGGTCCCCGCCTTCCACGCCATCAGATTCGCGCGCTGCTCTGGACGCGCCTTCATCAGCGCGTCGATGTTCTGCTCCGCCTTCGCGAAGCGCTCCATGTTGTTGTCGAGGAAACCCGCGAAGACGTCCTCACGCAGCAGCGTGTGAACGGTCAGTCGGGTATCCGCGAGTGGAGGTTCAGGGGATTGGGCCGCCGCCGTCGTCACCACGGCGAACACGAGCAGGGCACCTTTCAATACGCGCATGCCGAATCTCCTCAGAAAACCTGGATGGGGCGGTAGGGTAACATCCCCTTTCGAAAGGAGTCACCTTGTTGATGCCTCGAAGGATTGCTACGGCAGTTGCCTGCACGGTGTTCCTGGCGGTTGTTTCGGGCGCGCCGGGGCGTGCCCAGGGTCCGCAGGCTGACGTGTTCGACCGCGTGAAGCACGGATACGCCACGTCGGAAGGAGGCGTGAAGATTCACTACGCCTCCCTCGGCGAGGGACCGCTCGTCGTGATGATTCACGGCTTCCCGGACTTCTGGTACACGTGGCGCCATCAGATGGCTGCGCTGTCGAAGGACTTTCAGGTCGTCGCGATCGATCAGCGGGGCTACAACCTGAGCGACAAGCCGAAAGGGGTCGAAAACTACGACCTGCGCCTGCTGGTGGGAGACGTGGCCGCGGTGATCCGTCAGCTCGGACGCGACAAGGCAACGATCGTCGGACATGACTGGGGCGGGATGGTGGCGTGGCAGTTCGCGATGAACCTGCCACAGATGACGGAGAACCTGATCATCTTGAACCTGCCGCATCCGAGCGGACTGCTCCGCGAGCTGAAGTCCAATCCCGATCAGATCGCGAACAGCGAGTACGCGCGCAACTTTCAGCGCATGACGCCAGCCGATCCAACCGTGTTCTTCGGCCGGCCGATGACGGCGGAGAATCTTTCGGGATGGGTGAGGGATCCGGAAGCGCGCAAGCGTTACGTCGAAGCCTTCGGCCGCTCCGACTTCGAGGCGATGCTGAACTATTACAAGCGCAATTACCCCGCGAAGTCCGGCGCCGACGCGCCGCCCGCCCCGGAGATGCCGAAGGTCAAGGCGCGGGTGCTCATGTTCCATGGCCTCGACGACCGCGCGCTGAATCAGGAGGGACTCAACGGGACGTGGAACTGGCTGGACAAGGATCTCACGCTCGTGACTGTCCCAGGCGCCGGCCATTTCGTGCAGCAGGACGCGGCGCCACTCGTGACGTCGACGATGAAATGGTGGCTGTTGATGCGGGCGCGCTAGACGTGAGAACACCGAACGCGCCAGAGCCATGCTGCGTTTGATCCAAGGAGCAGGAGTGCTCCTGCTCCTATCCATCTTCTTCGCCTACGTGCTCGCGCCTGCCGTCCCGCCGATCCGGAGACGCGTGCGTATCGGCCGCCGCCGGCGTCCCATCTCTGACGCCGCTGCAATCCTCCTGTTGTACGCCGTGACCTTCGTGCCAGGCGCGCTGCTCTGGCGGATTTCTGAGGCGTCGGTGAAGCACTGGATCGCCGTGACGGCGCCGGCGAGCGTCGATCGCCTGTTCGCCGGCGGGACGAGCGAGCCGTTCGCGGGCGTGTTCGCGCACACGTCGTTGCCATCGGCCGCTCGTGACGCGTTGATGCGCGGAAGCGCGCGCATCGCGGCGGCGCTCGAACGCAGCACGCGCGCGACGCTTGCGGAGCTCATTACCGCCGCGCGATACGCACCGTGGCTCGCGGTCGCGCCCATCGTCGCGTTCCTGCTGCTGACGGGCGCGCCGGCGTTCCAGCGCTCCGCGCTGCGCGTGCTGCCGCGCGGACATCTGCAGTGGCGCGCGGAAGAGTACCTGCGCGACGTGAACAGCGCGCTCGCCGGATACGTGCGCGCGCAGGCCGCCGCCGGTTTGATCGTTGGCGCGGCATGCGTGACCGGATTCGTTCTGCTCGGCGCGCCGTCCGCGATCTCGCTCGGCGTGCTGGCCGGGATCCTCGAACTCGTACCGGCGATCGGTCCGCTGACGGTGCTCCTCATCGCCACGTCCCAAGGGAATCGTGTCGTGGCGATCGTCCTGTTTCTCGTGGCACTGCGCATCGTCCAGGACTATGTCGTGTATCCGCGGCTCATTCGCCGCGGCATGCACCTCTCGACAATCGCGGTGATCTTGACGGTGTGGACCGGCGCCGTGCTGGCACAAGCGCTCGGCGTGATCCTGGCGATTCCGATCGCCGGCTTCCTGTCGGTGAGCGTGCGCCACTGGCGGGAGTACCGCGAAATCGAGCAGCTCCTCGAGGCTGCGAGATGACGCCGCGGCGTGCTCAGAATCGGAGTTGCGCGCGCACTCCAATAATGCCCTGCGAGACGATCGGTGCGAGAACATGGGATGTCGTTCGAGGCCGCGCAGCAACGTACAGAACGTGCTCCGATCTGATCGCCGCGCCGACCGCCGCACCTGCGCCGCCGCCCATGCCGCCGAACAAGGCAGCGAAAACCAGCGCGTACCCGGCGTCGTCACCGCCGCACCCTTCATAGTGTGAGTTTTCGCAGGAACTGTCCGCAACGACCAGAAGGGCACCCGCAGTCGCTCCGATCGCGAGGCCTATAAGCGCACCACGGCCGGCGTGGCGATGACGTTCGGTGATCCACGCCACATCGGACGCGCGCCACTCGCGCGGGCTCCCCTTGACGACGAGCTCAATCGACGCCGGTGAAATCCTCACCACGCGTCCCTTCACTCTCTTGCCCGCCTGGTCGGTGACGTACACGGTCTCCCCGCGGTGCGCGTCGGCGCGGAGATCTTCGAACGTCGGGGTCACCCCCTGCGCCGCGATGGGCGCCGCTCTGCCGGCGACCATCAGGCCCGCAAAAAGGGCGATGCGGAACGTGAGCAACGCGTGCATCCAGAAGTCCCCTGCAAGTTCAGGACACCGCGTCAGACGATGATTTGTTAATGATTTGACTGAATTGCGCGTGGACGTCATACCGCCACTGACGGTTTCGGCGAGTGCGCACGATATCCGCTTGACGTCGGCGCTGGTCTTCCGGCGCAACCGATCCATTCTCAGCACGCATTTGATGGGCCGCGTTGCGCGGCCTTGGAAGGATTATATGAAGAAGTACGTGTTGACAGCCGGCCTGGTGTGTCTGCCGGTGGCGGTCGATCTTGATCTGCACCTTGCCGGCGCGCGCGAACGCGGGCGGCACCTCCAGGGTGTACGGCGAGGTCTATCGCGCGCGCGATACGAAGCTGAATCGCGACGTCGCGATCAGTGGACGGTGGGATCGGGCAACGGGCGGATGTGACGCACCTCGCGGATCCTGGTCGTACGCACGCCGTTGGCGAACTCGAGAAACATGCCCGGCGCGGCGACCGTTCGCGTCAGCAGCGCCGTGCCACCCCAGGTGCATCCCGCGATCCGCAGCCGTTCACCGGCGTGTCCGTTCTGCGAGAACCATCCGCCTGTCGCCTCGAACGTGCCATCTCCGTT
>DASPXV010000192.1:0-8698 GCA_035637115.1 Vicinamibacterales bacterium | reverse complement strand
GCCCGAGGCGCTGTCCTGGAGCGCCGGCGGTTCGATGACGACTTCAAGGCGCAGCCCGTCCGGCTGGTGCTCGACGAGGGCAAGAGCGTCGGGGCCGAGGCCCGCGATCTCGACCTGACCGTGACGGCGCTCCGCGAGTGGGTACAATCGCGCCCGCGTCGATCGCACTCACGGCCCGCACGGCACGGCGAGCTCAAATACCGTTCAGAAAATCGAGCAGCGCGTTCTGGTCGGCTTTGCTTAACGCATTAAACGCGGCGACCGCGCTCGACGCCTGCCCGCCGTGTGCGAGGATCGCCTCGAGAATGCTCGAGGCGCGGCCATCGTGGAGGAAGTGCTGGCGATCAGAGACGCGCCAGAGAGGCGCCGTCCGGAATTCGCTGCCGGTCGCTGATCCCTGCTCGAAGCCGTCGGCGAGATCTGCGCCCATGTCGTGCAGCAGCAGATCGGAATACATGAACGCCGTGAGGATCGCGCCGGACGCGTTGGCACTGCTGCCAAGAATACGGTACGACGGCTTGCGGCACGACGTACACCCGGTCGATGGCGTCGGACGGCGCCGGACGGACAGGACGACATGGGACTGTGCGGCTTTCTCGGCCAGATCACGATAGCGGGAGGCAGTCTCGACGTCGAACGGAATCCCGCGGTGATTGACCGTCGTGAGTCCTTCGAGGGATCGGCCTGTGTTGCGCGCCAGCGCGACCGCCTTCAGGAAGACCTCTGGCCGCAGCGCTGATAGCCGACTGAGGGTGCGCCCTCCCCTCAATCGCGCACTCGCGCTCCTTATCGTTTCGTGCGCGTGAGCGCCTGGCAATAGGCGACGAGATAATCGATTTGCTGGGCGCTCAGGCTGCGGCCCCACGGCGGTGAGAGCGGCGATCGGCCCGTGGCGGCGCTCCCCTGGGCGATGACACGGCGGAGGTACGCGGCGTCCCGCGCGTTCTTCGACGTCGTGATGTCGGGCGGCGGCGGATTCAGATTCGATGCGTTCTGCCCGTCCCCATGGCCCTCGTCGCCGTGGCACGTCGCGCAATATTGAGCGAACAGATGCTTCCCTTGCCCTTCGCTGTAGGAGAGATTCCCGACACGCTCCTCGGCTCGAATCGCATCCACCACGGCATCGGACGGCGGCGTCGCACGCCGTCCGCATCCGGCCGTGAGCGAGAGCGGCAGAACGAGGATCACTCCGCACGCCCGCCGCAGGAGCCGGCTCACGGCCGTCCTCCCGCGCGAGGCGATCGCTCGCCGGTTCCCAGGCTGCTCAGATACGCCGTCAGCGCGCGCGCATCGGTGCGCGACAACCCGTAGTCGGGCTGGAGCGTCCCCGGCTTGTACGTGGTCGGACTCGTGAGCCATGCCGCGATCCACCCCGGCGTCAGACGGTCGCCCGTGTGCGAGAGTTCCGGGCCGACGTAGCCGCCCGCGGTTCCCATTTGATGGCAGGCGGCGCAGCCAAGCTGCGCGTAGAGCTCCTGACCGCGGCGCGCTTCCGCGGCGGTAAACATCGCGTCGTAGCGATCCACCGCATCGTCGAGCAGCACCGTGGACATGTAGTCGGCGATCGTTGTTGCCTCCTCGGACAGCATGTGAAACAGAGGCATGCGGGCCTCGACGCTGACACGAACGGCGCCCGGATTCTGGAGATACGTCACCACGTAGTCGTGTTTGAGCTGGCTGCCGATGCGATCGAGCGGCACCGTCGAGAGGTCGCCGCCGAATCCGCCGATGCTGTGGCAGCTCAGGCAGCGGTACCGCGTCACGAGCTCGCCGAACCGTCCCGCAGGCCTGTTCGGCGGCGGCGGCGGACGAGTGCGCACGTACGACGATGGCAGATCGGTCTTGCGGATGCTGGCGAGCGCCAGCGCGATTCTCGCCGCATCGATCCGCGCGAAGCCGAAGGTCGGCATGAGCGACGGCTGCAACAGCGCGTCGGGATGGAGCACTTTCAGGAAGATGTAATTGTCGGCGGTATGCCGCACGTTCGCGTTGCCGAAGACGAGCTCGTCGGGATTGCGGTCGGCGATCCCGGCGAGGTTCGGTCCGATTCGGCCGGCCTGCTTCATCGATCCGAGACGGTGACAGCTGCTACAACCCCGCCGCTCGAATACGGCGCGTCCGGCCGCAACGGCGCGGGCGTCCTGATACGCGACCGGCGGCGGCTCGGGCCCGGTGTCGCCGGCGCGGTATTCGTCGAGCAGGAACGCCGACAGATCGCGCAGCTGATCGTCGGTGAGCCGGTACTGTAGCATCGCGGTTTCCGGCTGCACGCGGTGCGGATCCTTGAGAAAAGAGAACAGCCAGTCGCGGCGGACCTTGTCGCCGATTCGTCTCAGCTCGGGACCCATTGTGCCGCCGCGGCCGTTGATGGTATGGCAGCTCACGCACCGCAGCTCGCCAAACAGCGCGCGGCCGTTCGACGTATCCGCCTTCGGCCAGTCGATGGTCGTGCTGTCGAGCGGCACGATCACGCGCTGCGAGAGCAGGAACGCCTGCAGTCCGGTAATCTCGTCGTTCGACAGGCGGAAGTTGCCCATCTTGGATCGCTCGAGATAGCTCTTTGGATCCTTCAACCAGATGCGCAGCCACTCGGGACGCACCTTGAACCCGATGCTGTCGAGCGCGGGCCCGTGAAACGTCAATCCGTCGAAGCCGGGAATCTCGTGGCAACTGAAGCAGCCGGACTGCACGATGAGCGCGCGCCCCTCGTCGAGACGCGGCGCGTCCGGCGCGTCGACCGCGCGGTGACAGACGCCGCAGTTCGCCTCGATCGTTTCGAGCGGCCGCATCGGACGCGTGACGAACGGCTGCGGCTGGTGCGCCGCATTGCGGTAGTCGGTCGCCTGCCCCTGTCCGTCGTGGCACGGCGTGCAGCCAAACCGATCGCTCGGATGGGTCGCGAGCCACGTGCCGGGATGTGAGGAAAACGGCTGCGGAGCTCCGGCAAACGTGGGATCCTCGATCCCGAGATGACACGTCACGCAGCGGTCGACGCGATCGAGCTCCGGCAACCAAATCTGGCGGAGGCCGCCCACGCTGGCAGCGGCAGCGAGCTGGTGCGGGTTCTTGATCGTCGTCTCGAGCGCGCGGAATCTCGTCTGCGTCGTGCGCCAGTCGGCGACCCCTTCAGAGAACAGCACCCACGAGAAGATCGCGAGGAATGCGAGTCCGAGTGCGGCGAACGCGACGTGCAGCGACCGGGACGCCGGATCCTTCATTTCCACGGCCACACCCACGCCCAGTTGGGGCCGCGGAAGAGCGTCCCGGTGACGGTCAGGCCCGCCAGCAGGATCACGATGACGGTGAACACGATGTTGCTGACGCGGCGTTCCGGCGCGAACCAGCGCCCCGCTCCCGCGGTGCCCCGGTCGACGTACGGCAGCGCGAGGAGCGCCACGACCAGCACCGTCGGCACGATCACGCCGCCGATCAGCGCGGAGTAGTGGACGAGCTCCTGCAGGCCGAGGAAGTACCACGGCGCCTTGGCCGGGTTCGGCGTTCGTGTCGGCTCGGCGATCTCCTCGAGCGGCGCCATGAAGACCAGGGACAGGGCATGGAGTACGACGATCACCGCCAGCGCGACGAGTAGCTCGCGATATAGCAGGTGCGGCCACGCGAACACTTCATCGTAGGGATCGCGCGACTCGACCGACGCGCGCGGGCGCTTGCTCAGCGACATCAGGCCGTAGGTCTTGGTCGAGGCCGGAAAGACGCCGGCCACCTCCTCGACCGGAAGCATCTGCCCGGAGCCACCGCTCAAGCCATCCTTGCGCACGCGCCAAACGTGCAGCGAAATGAGCATCAGCATCGCGAGCGGCAGGATCACGCAGTGCAGCACATAGAAGCGCAGGAGCGTCATCGGGCCAATCATGTGCCCGCCGAGCAGGAGATATTTCACCTGGTCGCCAACGACGGGCGCATACGCGGCGATGTTGGTGCCGACGGTTATGGCCCAGAACGCGAGCTGATCCCACGGCAGCAGGTATCCGGTGAACGACAGCCCGAGCGTCAGCAGCAGCAGGACCACGCCGACGATCCAGTTGAACTCGCGCGGCGGCTTGTACGAGCCGGTCCAGAACACCCGGCACATGTGCAGAAACACGACCACCACCATCGCGTGCGCGGACCAGCGATGCATGTTTCTCAGCACGATCCCGAACGTCACGACGAACTGCAGGTCTTTCATGCTGCGATAGGCTTCGGGCGGATACGGCACGTAGTACAGCATCAGCGCGAGCCCCGTCACCGACAGGATCACGAAGAGGATGGCCGAGATGAGACCGAGCGCGAACGTATAGGTCGGCCGCAGCGCGTGGCGGCTCACCCGCGCCGGATGAATATGAAGAAAGAAGCTCGAGATCATCGCCGCCGCGCGGTCCTTGTCCGTCTGGGGCCAGCCGATCCGAAACACGGATCGGCCGGCGCCGTTCAGCCATCGCGCGGCCCGCTTCGAGATCGGCTCCGTCACAGCATCTCCTCAAACCCGCAGCCGGAACTCGGGACCGACCGTCTGGTCGAGGTCGACGATCAACTGCTCGCGTGGCGAGAGCGTGACCGCGTACCAGGCGAGGGCTTTGGGTGCGGGGCCGCTGATGACACGCCCGTTCTCGTCGTAGCGGCTGCCGTGGCACGGACAGGCGAACCCGTTCTCCACATGTCTGACGTTGCAGCCCAGGTGTGTGCAGACGGCGGAGATAGAGAACAGGCCGTCCGGACCGTTGAACACGAACAGGCGCCGGTCGGGAAGAAAAGTCACCGACCCCGGCGGAAAATCCGATGAACTGCCGATCGCGAACCGGCGCGAGGGCTCGTAAAGCACGTTTGGAATCAGAAAGCGGACCGTCGCCGCACCAAACCCCAGCGTTGCGGCGCCGAGGCCGACGCAGCCCATGGCGAAAAACGTCCGCCGGTCCACATCCGGGGACGGTTCGTCCCGAGGCTGGTCGTCAGGTTTGTCGGTCATGCTCGTACCTCACCCATCCCTTCGTGGTAGAGACTGAGAGCGGTCTGTGGAGACTCGTCGATCTCGAGCGACTCCATCGTGATCGCGCCGGTCGGACACCGATCCGCGCACAGACCGCACCGGATGCACCGCCGTTCGTCTTTCACGATGGCTCCCAGGTCCTCGATCGATCCGAGCGACTCGCGCAGGGCGTCGAGTTGCGCATTCGGGGCGAGCCGCGCGGCCGGCACGAGCACCAGGCACGCCTCGGGACAGATCTCGACGCAGGCGCTGCACAGAATGCATTTCGCGGAATCGAAGATCGTCTCGACGTTGCACCACAGGCACCGCGACGCTTCGCGCCGCGCGTCGGCCTCGCTGTAGCCGTCCTCCACTTCGCGAAAGCCGGTCCGCCGCTCGACTGGTACGGTCGGGATGGCCTGCCGCGGAATCCGATCGTACCGATCACCCGCGCGATGAAGCTCGACCGGACGGAAGCGCGCGTGCGCGCGCGGCACCGTGCCGCCGCCGAGCGATTCATGGATCGCGAGCGCCGCCCGCTTGCCATCCGCTTCCGCCTCGATCACGATCCGCGGCCCGAACGCGAGATCGCCGCCGCAGTAGACCCCTGGCATCGTCGTCGCGAGCGTGCGGGAATCGACGGCGACCAGACCGCGCGGTGTGATCTCGATCTCGCGATCGGCCGACAGGCATTCGGTATCCGGCCGCTGCCCGACTGCGAGAATTATGGTGTCGGCCTCCAGGTGGCGCGCGCTTCCCTCGACGAAAGCCGGATTGAAGCGACCGTTCGCATCGAAGAGCGACGCGACATCGAGCGTCTCCAGGCCGGCGACGCGCCCGCTCTTGCCGAGAATCACTTTCGGTCCGCGGCCCGGCAGCAGCGTGATCCCCTCCTCTTCCGCCTCGCGGACTTCGTCGGGGTGTGCGGGCATCTGCGAACGAGATTCGAGCGACACGAGCTGCACGTGACGTGCGCCCAGCCGCAGCGCGGTCCGCGCGGCGTCGATGAACGCGTTGTCGTATCCCCACGCGTGCAGGAGCTGTTCAGCCGGCTCCGGCAGCTGCGCGGCGCCGTCCGACGCCGCGTAGCGCAGCGCCGTCCGCGCCACGTCGATGGCCACGTTGCCGCCGCCGATGACGACGACGCGCTCGCCGAGCGCGACGCGGTATCCCAGGTTCGCGTTGAGCAGGAAATCGACGCCGTTGATGACGCCGTCGAGGTCCGCTCCCGGGATGTTCAAGTCGCGGCCGCGGGTGGCGCCGAGCGCGAGGAACACCGCGGCGTAGCCGTTGCGCCGCAGATCGGAGACGGTGAAGTCGCGTCCGAGCCGCCAGTTCGTCTTCAGGTCGACCCCGAGCGCCAGAATCTGATCCACCTCCGCGCGAATCAGATCCCGCGACAGGCGGTATTCCGGCACGCCTTGGTACAGCATGCCGCCGACGACCGGCGCCGCCTCGAAGATGGTGACGCGATATCCGATCAGCGCGAGATCGTGCGCGCAGCTCAGGCCCGCGGGGCCCGCGCCGACGACGCCGATCTTCAGCGGACCGCCTGCGCCGCTGACGGCGAGCTGCAGCGGCGTCAGCCGCAGCGGCTCCGCACCAAGCGTGTTCTCGACGCCGTGCCGCTCCGTGAGGGTCCGCTTCAACGCGCGGATGGAAATCGGCTGATCGATCGCGCCGCGCCGGCAGGTCGATTCGCACGGGTGCGCACAAATCCGGCCGCACGTGGACGCGAGCGGATTCGGCGCGCGCGCGATACGATACCCGCGCGCGGTTTCCCCTTCCGCGACCGCGCGCACGTAACCGCCGGCATTGGTGCGGACTGGACATCCTGTACGGCACGGAATGAGATCGACGAAGTACTGGAAGTCCGGCACGATCGCCGGATAGGAGCGCGCCGCCATGTGCATCCCCCGGCGTCAGCGGCCGAGAACGAAGTCGGCCGTCGCCGGCTTGTTGGCGGCAACCGTCAGCGGCTTCGGCTGCGCCTTGCCCTTGGAGTGCCACACCGCGAGCGTGTAGCTGCCCGGCGGCATGCCGCTGATCGCATAGCTTCCGTCCTTGCCGGTCACGGCAAAGAACGGATTCTGCAGCACGACGATGTAGCCCTCCATTTCCGGATGGACGCGACAGAGCAGCGTGTACACGCAGGGAAACTTCGCACACTTGTTGAACGCGTAGTCCTTCGTCTGCCCCTGGGGCCACGTGCCGAGGTTGAACTTCTCGTTGTCGGGCGAGAAGACGTTGTGCGCAGTCGGATCGTCGTTGAGGAACTTGACCATCGTGCCCGCCACGACCGGCAGCACGTGCGGCGCGAACTGCATCTTGCTCTGATCCATCGTCACCGACTTGCCGGCGGGAAACGTGCCGGCGGCGTTCTGGATGTACACCACCGCGTCCGCGTTGGAGGCGGCTCCCGTGATCTTCACCGTGCCAGCGACGTTGGTGCCGGCGGCCGCGGTCAGCGCGTGAGTAAAGAGCAGCAGCGCAGCGCAATGCAGACACGCGACGCCGGCGAGTGGGAGGCGGTTCATGATGACATTCTCCCGACGGTCAGAAAGCAAAACGCACAAGCGCATTCAGCGAGTGGTTCTGCCCCTGTCGCAGATCGCGCTGGTACTCGAGCATCGCTTTGACGTTCGCGCGGACGAGCGCGCTCACGTTGAACACTCCCGTCTTCAACGTCGGGGCGCTTCGATCGCCCGGCGTCACGGTCTCATAGCGGAAGGTGCCCTGGAGCCAAGGATATACGACGTAGTCCGCCTGCGCGAACCACGCCTTGTAGTCGGGCTCGAAGACCGGGCCCGCGGGCGCGTCGTCAGCAAAGAGCTGGAGCGAGTCGGTGCCGTGCAGGTAGGCGCCGAACACGTTCAAATCCTGATAGAACGCGCTCGCATACACGCCCGTCCTCACGAAGTGCAGGTCCTGGATATTCTGCGTCGTGCCATCCGACAGCGTGAACGGGAAGTTGATCTTGCTGCCGTCGCCGCGATACGCGAAGACTCCGACCCGCACGGAGTTATCTCGCCAGTTCTTATCGGGGATCGCCGCGCCTCGCGTGTCCCCGTCGAGGCCCATGCCGCCGAACTTGTAGTCGAACCGCGCGTAGACGTCCTTCGCGTTGTTGCCGTCGAACTGTCCGTCCGCCCCGGGGCCTATCCCGTTCGCCAGGCCCGCCACCCACAACGCGCGGTGCGCGATGATGCCGTAGCCCTCGATGCCGCGGATGCGGTCGGGAAGCGAGATCGGCGCCGGACTCGTATCTTCCGCAAGCCCGGTGCCCCCATTGACGCCAACCGGATTGAACGCGAACATCGAATCGATCGCCGCATCCGTGGAGATCCACATCTCCTGGACGCCGTCGACGAGATTCGGCGCGAACTTGCCGATGCGGAAGTGAAAGAGATCCTCGCGGCCGAACGGCGAGTCGAACTGGAGCCGCGCGTGCTCCAACTCGACGGAGACCGAGCTGTCCGCGTTCTCGCCAAACGTCACCTCCGTCAGATAGGACACGTGATCGCCGAGCGTCCCCGCGCCGAAGATATTCGCCTCCT
This sequence comes from Vicinamibacterales bacterium, assembly GCA_035637115.1. Lineage (GTDB taxonomy): Bacteria > Acidobacteriota > Vicinamibacteria > Vicinamibacterales > 2-12-FULL-66-21 > JAICSD01. Next base: position 178 of record DASPXV010000192.1, on the reverse strand, counting down.
GCGGGAACTGCAGGTCGTTGTTCACGTGCGTGACGCTCCCGTCGTCGTTGAGAGTGGACGTGTTGACGTCCGCCATCTTGATGTTGACGGCGAGGGGCACCGTGCGGGAGATCGCGCCGGGCCAGATCGCACGCGGCCACAGTTTCTTGTAGGCCGGAGCGCCCAGGCTGACCGGTGG